>REEF01000264.1 GCA_007695205.1 Planctomycetaceae bacterium | reverse complement strand
GGGGTCGGGTGTCGTTTTCGGTCAAGCCGCCGTCCGGGGCCTTACTACTAGATTAGTCGCTACAGCCCACAGTTCAAGGGGTCAGCCATCCTTGCTTTGGTCTTCGGGCGTCGTACCCGTTTCTTCGTCCATCAGGATGACCATCCCGATCTGCTCGATCGTCCCGCGAGGACTCAACCCCCGAATGTGCAACGCGATCGGCCCGAAATGCACCATAGCGTCGGCACGCAACTGGTCATCGTCCAACCGGCTGCGGATCACTTGAGACAGCGTCCAGTCACCGGGAGCCTCCATGCGGATTCCATAAGCTTCCTCCAACTCGCCGACCTTGACGCTGGGCCTAAGGGGAAACTCGATCAGCGGTGGAAGATCCTGGCTCCCAAGACGCTCGTCGGCGAAAATTCGGGTGACCATCGGTATCGTGTCCGAACGCAGCACCAGGATGGCATGATCGCCCGCTTCGATGCGAGTGCTGCCATGTGGCGGAATCACCTGGCCTTGTCGGACGATCAAGGCGATCACAGCTCCCGCAGGCAGCGCCAACTCCTTGACTTGGCGCCCCGCAGCGCGCGAATTATCACCAACCGCGTAATCGACCACCTCGCCATCGATGTTCTGCAGCGACATGATCTCCAACGTCACAGGCGGCGGCGGTTCGGCAGGCACTTCCAGATCCAGATATCGAGCCAGGTAGGGCATGGTCCAGCCCTGGACGACCGCCGAGAGCACGACGACGAAAAAGACCACGTCGAAGATCAGCGGAGCTTGTGGGATGTCCGTCAGCAGGGGAAAGGTGGCCAGCGTGATAGGCACGGCGCCTTTCAGGCCGACCCACGAAAGGAACACCATCTCCCGCCGGTTGAACCGGAACAACGGAGCGATCATGCCGATGGCGATCGGACGGGCCACAAAGACCAGCACCACACCGACCAGCAGTCCCTGGATGCTGACCGCGATCATCCGACTGGGAAAGCTGAGCAACCCGAGCATGATAAACATCAGGATCTGAGCCAGCCATGCGGTAGCGTCATGAAAGAGCCGTACACCGCGTTGGAACACAATCGGATTGTTGCCAATTACCAGCCCGGCCAAATACACGGCCAAAAAACCGCTGCCTCCCAGCCAAGCGGTGACGCCAAAGGCCAACAATCCAAACGCTTGGACCAGGACAGGGTACAAACCAGAGGAATCCAGGCGGATGCGATTGATTACCCAGACCGCCCAGAAACCGATCGCCAAACCGCCGATCGCGCCGACGACCATCTGGGCGAATAGCAATCCCAGAAGATCCTGGACTCCGGTTACTTCGCCGGCCAAGACTTCCAGACAGCCGATCGTCAAGAAAATGGCCATGGGATCGTTCGAGGCGCTTTCGACCTCCAGTGTCGATGCCAACCGTTTGGGCAGCGAGATCCCACCGTGTCGCAGAATCGAAAACACAGCCGCTGCATCGGTCGAGCCCACGATACTGCCCAGGAGAATGCCGACGAGAATGGGCAGGTCTAAGATCCACATGGCCGCCAGACCGGTGACCACCGCTGTGATCAGAACCCCCAGCGTGGCCATCAGCAGCGAAGGCGCCCAGACGGCTCGGAAGGCCGATGCCGAGGTGCCCAGCCCCCCATCGAACAAGATCATCACCAGTGCCAGCGTCCCGATGCTGTACGCCAGTTGATAATTTTCGAAGGCGATTCCCCCGATGCCCTCGTCGCCGGCCAGCATGCCCAGCAACAAGAACAGCACCAGCACGGGAAGGCCTAACCGAGCGGACACCTTGCTGGATGCGATCCCCAACAGCAGCAGCAGTCCTGCAACCAGAATAATAATTTCAACTCGTGGCATATCGCTTGACCGACAGCAGGATGCCGATGGGCGGCAGGTGGATTCGATTCGCTCGCATCCACATGCCTTCGGTTACGAACCGACATGGCATGCTAGTTTTAGGAGGGCGAAACAATGGGCTCTGTCAGAAAAAAGGCTGCCCCCTTTTCTGACACGTTCCCCCATTGTGCCGCGAACGGAAGGGTTCGTCCAGCCGGCCATGCCCAGCCGGTACAACTGACCTCCCAAAGTAGTAGGCACACTCCGTGTGCCGTTACTCGCCGCCTGCTTCTTGCGGCCTGCTTCTTGCGGACGGCACACGGAGTGTGCCTGCTACGGTTTTGCTGCGGCGTCGGGAACCAGCCACGTATCGCCAGGGCAGGAAACGGGCCGTCTGCTGGCAGTACCGATCGTAATCGGCGCCGTGAACCTGCCGAAGATACCGCTCTTCGCTGGCGACCTTGGTCAGGATCATGGTGATGTGGATCGCACCGACCAGCCACATGGGCCAAGTCGGAATGACGATCATCGTACAAGCCATCAGGGTCAGGCTGAGCGCATAGATCGGGTGTCGAACCACCGCGAAAGGCCCATGAGTGATCAGCGCTGTTTTCTTCTTCGGGTTCACGGCCATGGTCCAGTTCGATCCCATGGACAGCCAGCAGTAGCTGGTCAAACCAAAGGCGGCGATGGCAACCAGGGCCGCGGGCCAGCGAAGCTGGTCAAACACCCAGCCTACGTCCCCCAGCCACGTTTCGGCTCGATTCCAGGCGATCCAGGGAATCGCAACCCAGGCGGCCGTGTTGGGCAACCAGACGATCCACATCCGACGCTCCAGGCGAGTTTTGGGCAGTGCGCCCGCCGGGCCTCGGAATCGCAGCCAACTGCGGCCTACCATCAAGAACACACAGGACCAATATGCCGAAATCGTTGCGGCAACCAGTGCTACAGGCCAATGGCTATCCATCCGTAAGTGACTCCTTAGAAAATGCAAAACCAAGTCGATGGGGTTGTCAAGCCGTTTTCCGTGATCGATCCCCCAAAGAAGCATCGGTCCGTTGCATCGAAGATTCTGCTGTCGACAGTTTATGTGTGGCGGCCAATGCATCCATCTGGGCCGGATGCTGCAATAGTTCCCTTAAAGTGGCCAGGAATCGTCCCAATTGATAGGCATCGATGATTCGATGATCGACCCTCACGAACAAGGGCGCGACAGTGCCGGCCACCGGCTGTCCATCACGGACAACGACCTTCTCTTCCATCGGTCCCAGGGTGATGTTGATCGAAATGCTTTCGTCGGGGAAACGAGTCGGTTTGTAACAACGCATGGGCGGCGCATTGCGGAACGACAGATCGTTGACCAACACCGCCGAACAACGCAGATCATCCAGTCTTCCAACGGTGGGCAGCGCCCAGTGACGGTCCAGCCAACGATAGAGGGCCAGCAACCAGTGGAAGCCCCAGGACGGCAACGACCTCATTCTTCGTCGATCTCGTTCGATGTCCGCTCCACCGCGATGGGCCAGCAACAGGGTTTTCCAGACCAGACTGGCGATCTGTTGTAACGAGCATTTTTCGGCGGAACGAACCAGCACCACATCGACGCCACCGTGCGCCGGATTCTGGAAGGCCAGACGGAGATTGATGTTTCGAAAAGCAAACACGCGTCGCCCCACCACTCGGCGATTCAGATGAGGATGCTGGGCGAGCGCCTGAGCGGTTGCCTGCAGCAGGACATGACTGGTAGAAATCAAGACAGGGCTGTCGCTGCGACACACGTCCAACCAGTCTTGCAAACCGGTCGCATCGATCTCTGTTCCCCAAAGGATCGTAGAATCGGCGTTTTCGATGCCCGGCGCGTGCAGGTACATCAGGTTGTACAGCGGGAGCTGGTCGCGAGGTACCGGGGATGATTTCAGTGGCCACTTCATCTTGGTCAGGCAACCCTCCGTGGGGAAGAATCCATGCGACGATCGACCAAGCCAGCCAGCGTCTCGATGGTCCGAAAGTTGGCTGGAGCCACGTCATTCGAGTCCAAAGTAACGCCGAAAACGCGTTCGATGTACAGCACCAAATCGATCAGCAGCAGCGAATCCAATACTCCGCTGGCCAGCAGATCCCTGCTGGCGTCGAAGGTCGCATCCAATCCTGCTCGGTCCCGCAAGAAGGTCAATAATTCCGTTCGAGTTCGACTCAACTCGCCCTCCGTTCCTGAGAATGTAGCCATCGGGCCAGTGCCGTGCGATCGATCTTGCCCGCGCCGTTCAACGGCCAGTGGTCCAGCCGATGGATTCGGCTGGGGATCTTGTAAGGCGGCAAGGCATCTCGGCAAACTCGACGGATTTCCTGGTCGTCGACGGTTAGCTTCGCTCCCGCAACAATAAATAGAGCCAGACGTGTGGAACCGCCTGATTCGTAGGGGATGACCGCCGCCTGGATGCCCGAAAAGTGGCCTCGAACAAACTCTTCGATCTCCAGCGGATGGACGCGATGCCCCTGGATCTTGACCAGCAGACTGCGACGGCCGCGAAGATAGAAATAGCCATCTTCATCCACGGTTGCCAGATCGCCTGTGTCCAGCCAGCCACCCTGTGACCAGGGAGCCGACCGTGTTCCATCCTTCCAGTACCCCAGCATCACGTTTTCACCGCGAGCCACCAAACGGCCGATCTGCCCCGGGGAGACCTCCCCATCCGCATCGTCTACCACACGCAACCGGACCCCAGGGATCGCACGACCGATCGAACCCGAGCGGCGTGGAAGCTCTTCGGGCGGCAAGTAGGCCAGACGTGCCGTGGCTTCGGTCTGACCGTACATCACATAAAACGGGGCCGGCGCGATGCGATCAGCCAATCGGCAAGCCAAATCCGGCGTTAAAGCGCCCCCCGCCACCGACATGTAACGTAAATCGGGCAACCGAACGTTGTCCAACGAATCGAAACGCATTAGCATGGAAAACAACTCGGGCACCGCCGACAAACTGGTGGCTCGGTGAGTCTTCAGCGCCTGGACGACCGTCACCGGAAAGGTGGCCGAACCGGCCAGCACCAGGGTCGCGCCGATCAGCGAGTGCGTCAGCAGGATCGAATTGCCAAAGGCATGGTACCAGGGCAAGACAGCCAACGCGCGATCGTCACGATCGATCGGCAGATACTCCAGGATCGATTGCGAATTGGCCAGCAGGTTGCGATGGCTGAGCATGACTCCTTTCGGAGCGCCGGTCGAGCCTGACGTGTACAAGACCATGGCCAGATCATGATCGCCTCGTTGCACGTCGATATCCACGTCTGGTGGCAAAGGTTCGGCCAGCAGATCCAGGTCGACGAACCGGAGGCTTGGGCCCATGGTCTCGGTATCCCGCGTCCTCGTGATGACCACCGGAGGACGACACGATCGGCGAATCAAACGCCAGCGGTCATCTTCGATCTGAGGGGCAATCGGCACCACGACTCCATCGGCCAGCAAGACGCCATAGAAGGCCGCCAGGTACTCGGCCGAATTCTTCATGCGCAACACGACCAGATCGCCGGGTTGAAAATCGCTGTGCGACAATAAATACCGCCGGACATTCCAGGCGGCGGTTTGCACGGCCAACGAGCTGAAGAAACGGTCTTCAACGATCAGCAAGACGCGATGGTTATCCGTGTTCGATCGCCAAAAGGCCGCGGCCACATTGCTAGCACGCCCGATTCCCACATCGCGGCCCAACACCGGTGCTTCGGATATCGACGACGCGATCCAAGCGGCCGTCGATGGCTGGTCGAATCGAATTCGCAACGTTTCCATACCCGTCGACTCTATACATCCTGGGGAATCCCGTCGCGCATCCCGTGACGGGTCGAGATGACACCTTCTATGGGTTCGTTTCCCGGGCGGCGAACGATATCAGGAAGAGTTTTTCGCGTCAATCGGAACTTAATGCACCACTTTTGGA
>REEF01000866.1 GCA_007695205.1 Planctomycetaceae bacterium | reverse complement strand
CCACCTGGTCCCGCTCGGCGCTCGGGACCCACCTGGTCCCGCTCGGCGCTCGGGAGCCACCTGGTTTCGCTCGGCGTTCGGGAGCCACTTGGTCCCGCTCGGCGCTCGGGACCCACCTGGTCCCGCTCGGCGTTCGGGAGCCACCGGCGACTGCCGCCGATCTCCGTCAGATTGTCGCACTCGCACGCCAACTTGGCAGCCGCCCGCGGCCGCTCACCCCATCGTCCACCGCCACGCCGCCGATGCAGTCCGCATCCCACGCAAGTCGTATGGTCAGCGGCTGAGCCGACTTCGCCCAGGATGGCATCGCATTTGCACCTTGATTCCAGCGACCATGAAGAGCAAACACGCACATATCGGCACGAGTGGGTGGAACTATCGCCACTGGCGTAAGCGGTTTTACCCGGAGGGTTTGGGGCACGAGGTTTGGCTGCGCCACTATGCCGCGCACTTCCAATCGGTGGAGGTGAACAATACGTTCTATCGCGTGCCCGAGCGACCGACAGTGGCCCATTGGGCGCAACAGGCACCTGGGACATTCCGTTTCGCGCTGAAGATGCGCGACGACTGAAGGAGGAAATCGGCGACTGCTGATACTATAACGATGGATCGAAAACCATGTTAAGCAAATGGCTGCCTTGGAAATTCCTGGTTCGGCATACGTTGCATCGCCACGGGTTCATCGACCCGTTCACGGTGCTGGCTAGGCTGCGACGGTTCGCGCAGCCTTCCGATGTGCAGGAGCCCATCGAACTGATTCGAGCGGGCATCGTCTTTCATGCGCGGGGCGTGTTGAATGCTCGTGCGATCCAACATAATCTGGACTGGGTTTGGCCGTACTGGGTCGAGCGTCAATTTCGTCCGGAGAATCCGTCGTTTATTCCGCGAGCTTTCTCGTTCAGCCACATCAATATGAGCCATCGCAACTGGACCGCAGTCGGCCAGCCGGATTGGCCGGCTTACCCCATCGTCGACCCACGCGGCCTGGTGACACCGCTTTTCGACGGCTGGTCGCTCGATACGTGTGTGATGGGCGACGCGCACACCCTTTTGCCATCCAAGCTTGTCGAGGCCGAGCAAACGTTGCACATGGACGATCACCTGGCCGTGCGGACGCGGGTCGAGCGGCCAGGGCAGACGCTGCAAAGTGACGTGCGGGTGGTCGTGCTAGATGACCAACCCGTCCTGCAAGTGCAACTGGCGACCGAGGCTCCGGCCGGCCAGTGGTTGGTGGTCGCTGTCCGCCCGTACAATCCGGAGGGCGTTCAATTCGTCGAGGCGATCGATTACTGGGCGAACGAGCACTGTCTGGAAATCGAAAAGAAACATCGCCTGACATTCAGCGAGGCACCGGATCGTGTGGTCTTCGCCAACTACGACGAGGGCGACGTGCTGCAGCATCTGAAGGAGGACAAAGCGTCAAGGACGAACATCCGCTGCCGTGTCGGCATGGCGACGGCGGCGGCCATGTTCCGCCTGGAGCACGACGGCAAACGCACTCTCCACTGGCGATTGCCTCTGCCGGTCGAGCCCGTGGAACCTTCCGGTAAGCGCTACCTGAGCAAGGTATCGCGCACCTGGTCCCAGGCAATTGAGGGAACCGCCAGGCTGACTGTTCCCGATGCACGCTACCAGTACCTGTACGATAGCGCGGTACGGACCCTGCTGCTGCTTTCGGCCGATGAGATTGTACCGGGTCCTTACACGTACCGGCGTTTCTGGTTCCGAGACGCGAGTCTCATGATGAATGCCCTGCTTGTGCTTGGGCTGGACGAGCGGTGCGCGCAAGGCTTGCGGCGTTTTCCCGGCCGGCAAGATCGCCATGGCTGTTTTCGCTCGCAGGAGGGCGAGTGGGACTCCAACGGTCAGGTGCTTTGGATCTACGGCCGCTACCGGCGGTGCTTCCACCAGGAACTTCCCACCGACTGGAAAGACGCCATCTACAAGGGCGCCGCGTGGATAGGTCGGAAACGCCGCGAAACCGGCAGCCAGGGGGCGCATGCCGGGCTCTTTCCGCCCGGCTTCAGTGCCGAGCATTTCGGGCCCATCGACTGGTACTACTGGGACGACCTGTGGGGCGTTGCCGGACTGGATGCCGCCGCCGATTTGGCCGCCGCGCGCGGCGACACCCAAGACGCACGGCGATTCCGCGCCGAGCGCCACGACTTCATGGCGGCCATCCTGCGCAGCCTCGACGCCGCAGCGACTGGCCAAGCCCGGGGCGCCTGGCCAGCGGCCCCCTATCGGCGGATGGATTCCGGCGCAATCGGACTGCTGGCGGCCGATTACCCGTTGCAATTGGTCGAACCCGGCCATGAGCCGCTACTGCAGACCATTGAGTATTTCCGCCAGCACTGCTTCTACCGTGGGGCATTCTTCCAGGACATGATCCATTCGGGCATCAATGCCTACCTGACGCTGACGATTGCCCAAGTCTTGCTGCGCGCCGGGGATGCCAGCTATCGTGAACTGATCGACGCGGTGGCCAGCATGGCCTCGCCGACGGGCCAGTGGCCGGAAGCGATCCATCCGCACACCACCGGCGGCTGCATGGGCGACGGGCAGCATGGCTGGGCCGCGGCCGAATGGATCCTCATGATTCGCAACCTTTTTGTTCGCGAGGAAGGCAACGCCCTGGTGCTGGGCGCCGGACTGTTTCCTCGATGGCTGAACGAGCAGGGAGAACTTGCCTTCGGGCCAACCCCGACCCCCTGGGGACCCATTCATGTACGCTTCACCGTTCGCTCGGACGACCTGCTGCTAACCACCGATACCGATTGGCACAGCGATGCCCCGGAACTTCGCGTTGAGGTACCCGGTTATCGTGCTCAGACAGTGCGTGAGCCGGTCCAGCAATTCCCGATCGAGAGGACCTCCGCATGAAGATCGTCATGTTCACCAATACTTACCTGCCACACGTTTCCGGGGTCGCCCGCTCGGTCGAGACGTTCAGCGACGACCTGCGGACGCTGGGGCACGAGATCCATGTGGTGTGCCCGACCTTTCAGGGCGCCACCAAGTCGACCGACACGATTTTGCGAGTTCCGGCGATCCAGAACTTCAACGGCAGCGACTTTTCGGTGCGTATTCCGCTGCCCGGTGCGATCAGCCGGCATCTTCACGAGTTCCGTCCCGATCTGATCCACGCCCATCATCCCTTTTTCCTGGGCGACGCAGCGCTGCGGACCGCACGAAAGTTAGGCCGACCGCTGGTATTCACGCATCACACCATGTACGAAGACTATACCCACTACGTACCGGTCGATCAGCAGCTTCTTCGGCAGTTTGTTGTTCGTCTTAGTACCGACTATGCCAATCTGTGCGATCATGTCATTGCCCCGAGCGAAAGCGTCGCCGACCTGCTCCGCCAGCGCGGGGTTGAATCGCCGATCACCGTCATACCGACCGGCGTGGATCTGGCCTTGTTTTCCGGCGGCAACGGTCGGGCGATGCGCGAGCGATTGGGCATTCCGCCGGGCAGCAAGGTGATCGGCCATCTTGGGCGTCTGGCGCCAGAAAAGAATCTCGACTTTCTGGCAGAAGCCATCGCCCGCTACTTGTGTCACGACGCCGGCGCCGAAAGCTGCTGCCTGATGGTGGGCAGCGGAACTTCGCAAGAGCAGATCGAGAAAACCTTTCGGGATCGAGGCGTTGCCGATCGCCTGTACATGCCCGGCAGGCGTACGGGGCGGGAGCTGGCCGATGCGTATGCGGCCATGGACCTGTTCGTCTTCGCCAGCAAGACCGAGACGCAGGGCATGGTCTTGGCCGAGGCGATGGCTGCGGGAAAGCCGGTGATCGCGCTGGATGCGCCTGGGGCGAGGGAAGTCGTCTATTCGGACGAAGTGGGGCGCCTGCTTGACGGTGATGCCGACATGGAGACCTTTGCCGACGCTCTTGCCGAGTTCCCCCTGGCGGGAGACGCGTACGATAAGCATGCCGCGGCCGCCAGGGAACGAGCCCGCATGTTCAGCCGCGAACAATGCAGTCGCCGGCTGGTCGGGGTCTACGAGCAACTCGACCGGCAGGCGCGGCGCGACGCCGGCGACGAACAGCACACCGCCTGGGACTCGCTACTGGTTCGCCTGCAGACCGAATGGGAACTGCTCGCCGCCAAAACCCATGCCCTGATTGCCGCCGCCGAAGGACAGTCGGACGCGAAGCGGGTAAAATCTGATCAAGCAACTTGAATGACAGTTTGTGTCTTCCAGAAACAAGTAAGGAGCCCAGAGTCATGGATCGTTGCCGAGTCATGTTCGCTGTCTGGATTGCCGGGGGAATGCTTTTGGGGAGCGCCCTGGCGGAGCCGACCGCTATCGACGTCCGCGTGATCTCGAAGGGGGCGAAGTTTGTCGGCACGTCGATCGGCGGGGTCGAGGTGGTCATCCGCGATGCCGAGACGGGCCAAATCCTTGCCCGCGGTAAGACGGTGGGAACCACCGGCGACACAGCCAAACTCATGACCGAGAAAGCACCGCACCATGCCCCCGTGTCCACGGAAGATGCCGCCGTGTTTCGGGCGCAGGTCGAGCTCATCGAACCCCGGCGAATCGAGGTGACCGCGCGCGGGCCCTTGTCGCAACGCCAGGCGGAAAACACTGCCAGCGTCACGCAATGGGTAGTACCCGGCAAGGCCGTAACCGGGGGCGATGGACTGGTGCTCGAGCTACCCGGCTTCGCCGTCAACGTGCTCGCTCCACCCGCTCACGTGAACCTTGCCGGCAATCCTCAGTCGGTTGCACTGCGGGCTAATGTATGCATGATGTGCGGGTGCCCCATCACTCCGGGCGGGCTTTGGGACGCGGACCAGTTCGAGGTGGCCGCTTTCATTTACCACGATGGCCAGAAGCGCGGGGAGTTGCCGCTGGAGTATGCCGGACAGCCAAGTCAGTTCCAGGCGACGCTCGAAGTCGATAGAACGGGCCTCTACGAAGTCATCGTCTATGCCTACGATCCAGCCAGGTGGTCAGCGCAGCGCCACCACCGGACACGAGCTGATCTTGTTTGCTATCATCATGGCGGGCCGTGATGGCTACACTGGGTTTGCCGAACTTATTCTTCCCGCATTCCTACGGAACATCGAACTTGCGGCGGAATACAGCTTCGGCCATGTCGGTGCTAAGGCCATCGCATGCGCCGCGATCAGTTTCCTTGGCTGAGCAGTTCGAAGCCGGCGGTGACGTCGAGCAGTTCCTCGGTAATGGTGTTCTGGCGACGGCGGTGGTATTGGGACGTCAGTTCTTCCAACCGTTCCTCGACGTTCTTCTCGGCGGCCTGCATGGCGGCCAGGCGGCCGCTGGTGGAACAGCCACACCCGGCCCGCGCGACGCTCGTCGCGCCAACGATCGATTCTCAGCAGCACCTCTTCCGCGCAACGCGTGCCGTGTCCGGAACGGGCCTCCCACAACCATCGAGTGCCCGTGCATGCCGTCCAGGAGGGCGAGCCGACGCCCCACCGTGTCGCAATGTCCGACGTATGCGTCACTTCCTACAACGATTCCAGGAGACTCCTACCCTGGAAGACGATTGGAGCGTCGTCGAGGATCCGGAATGGGCTGCCAACCTTGACGCGTATTATGGCCTGGAAGACATGGAACGACCTGATGAGCCGCAGACTTATCGGGTTAGCCAACTGAGCGGCACTCAAGTACGCGACCGAACGGGTATGCGTGCCCTCGGCAATTTGCGAGAAATCGTGTTTGAGATGGAAACGGGCGAGATCCGTTATGGTGCCTTAGCACACGGCGGGTTCCTTGGATTCGGC
>REEF01000560.1 GCA_007695205.1 Planctomycetaceae bacterium | reverse complement strand
AAAACTGCACAATACATACGAGATTTCGATGTCCACATAATTCTCTCTTCTCCCTAAAGAGAAGTGGCGAATCGCCCTACCAACGAACCCCTAATAATGGGGTAATGGCAACCGAATTGGTGAAATGTTGGTTTGAACGGTCGTTCCGAACTACTTGAACCCCGATACGTTAGCGACATCGTGGGGACTGACAAGTGAAAAAAACGTTCCGCTCCGAAACCGATCCAGCGATTGCCACCGAGCATCGCTTGATGCTAAGCTGAACTCGTTTTTGGGGGAATCAATAGTCCGGAGGAAGCCCGTGCCCACGGGGACCAGCGGTGGGCCTATCATCGGCATAGCCGGAAACCGAAGATCCTGCCTGATCCCTGGACGCTTTCTCAACGCAACGGGAGACAGTATCCCATGACTCGATACCGTCGTTCGGCTCTTGGTTTCACGTGGCTGGTTCTTTCGTTGGCCACGGCGGCTGTTCACGCCGAACCGCCGGTTGCCTGGCCCGATTTCCGCGGGCCGTGCGGCGATGGGTTCAGCGACGCGACCGGGCTGCCTTGGCGTTGGAACGAGCAGGAAAACGTGATCTGGAAGACTCCGATCCCCGGCCGTGGCTGGTCTTCCCCCGTCGTCCACGGCGATCAAGTCTGGCTGACGACCGCGTCCGAGGACGGGCGTCGCTTGTCCGTGCTGGCCGTCGACTTGCATTCCGGTCGTCTGATTCACGCGCTGCCGGTCTTTCAGGTGGCCGAGCCTGAGCCGATCGATCCGACGAACAGTTATGCTTCGCCGTCGCCAGTGATCGACGAACGCCACGTCTACGTGCATTTCGGAACCTACGGGACCGCATGCATTGCCACGGGCACAGGGGAGATTGTTTGGGCTCGCCGAGATTTTCCGGTCGATCATCAGAAGGGACCGGGCTCGTCCCCCGTGTTGTTCGAAGACCTGCTGATCTTTCCTTGTGACGGTAACGACGTCCAGTACCTGGTAGCCTTGGAAAAAACCACGGGGCGAACTGTCTGGCGGACCGAACGGTCCGTCGACCTGGCCGATCGTCATCCGGACTATCGCAAATCGTTTTCGACGCCGTTGCTCGTCGAACATGCGGGCCGATGGCAGTTGATCAGCACCGCGGCCGGGGCGGTGTTCGGTTACGATCCGCGCAGTGGGCGCGAGCTGTGGCGGGTGCGTTACGGCGGTCACACCCAGGTGGCTCGACCCGTCAGCGACGGGCAGGTGGCCCTGATCAACACCGGCTACGCCCGTCCCCAACTGTGGGCAGTGCGGTTGGGCGGCATCGGGGACGTCACCGACACCCACGTGCTCTGGCAGGTCACTCGCCAGGTGCCGATCAAACCTTCGCCCTTGCTGATCGGCGGCCGACTGTACCAGGTGACGGACTCCGGGGGCATCCTCAGTTGTCTGGACGTAGCGACCGGCGCCGAACTCGCCAATCGCCGACTTGGCGGCAACTATGCAGCATCGCCCTTATACGCCGAGGGCCGCTTGTACCTGTGCAGCGAAGAAGGCCGCACCATCGTCGTCGCCGCGGATGATCCCTTGACCATCTTGGCCGAAAACTGGTTGGACGACGGCCTGCTGGCATCGCCCGCAGTCGCCGGACACTCGTTGCTGCTGCGCGGCAAACGTTACCTGTACCGCATCGGAGACAAGTGACGGACCGTTTCGTTCACGTCCAGTTTCCAAGCCTTGATCGGGGATACCTTCACGGGGATGTCGGGTACGGGTTCCGAGCCAAGGCGGGGGACAAACAGCACGGCAATCGTTGTCGACTTGGTTTCGGGAAGATGGATGGCCAGCTTGGAGATGCCCTTGTTCGGATTCTGGATGTCGGGATTGGGCGAGCTGGGTAAAGGCTGGGCGTCCATGATCGTCAAGACGGCATCGGCGGGTTCCAGCAGATACACGTGGCAGTACTTCTGGTTGCGCCGCAGGATCGCCTCGCGGCCCGTTTCATCCAGGGTCATGACGGTGTTGGCGGCACCGTGGGCGAACCACCAGAGTTCGGTCGTGTCCTGCGGTTCCAGTTCGTCCTGCACCAGCAGGGCGCGTCGCTGTGCGAAGAAGCGGTAGCCGCGAGTGGCCGAAACCACGTGGTCGCTATAGGCGTCGGTCAGATCGACCACCGCCTGAGCTTCGTCCGGCGTGTGCTCGAAACGGATGAACTCGGCTTCGGCTCGGGCTCCCTGCGAGTAGCCGGGACCGGGATTCAGGACCAGCGTGTTATGGCCCTCCTCTCGGACTCGGTAAAACTGCGAATGAGGCAGACCGTGCCGGTGGCCCTGATAGATTTGTCCCTCGGTCCCCATGTCCTGAATCCAGCGTTCGCCCAATCCATAAAGGATGAAGCTGCCCAAATCCTGGTGGGCGTGGGCGATGCCGTTTTTGCCCGCTTTGATGCCCACGAACAGGGCATGGGGATCGGTCCAGCAACTGCGCATGGTGGCGACCTCCGCGCCGCGGAAATGCTTGTCCAGAGGCATGTCTTCAAGGGCCAATTCTGCGGTGAAGGGTTCGTAATACAGGATGTCCTTGGCCGACCCGCGGGTACGTTCCTGCTGGAAGTGCAGGTACAAGGGATTCTGGAAGCGGGCGGCAAGGTAGAAGAGTCCCCAGTGATGGTAGGTACTGCCGCCGGACCCCGAATTGGCAAAATTGAAGAAACCGTTTCGCGGGCTGGTCAGGTAGACGGGAAAGTCGCCTGCCGCGGATAAGCCCTTGCCGCGCAGGGCGTCGATCAGCCCGAAATCCGTGCCGAAGGCGGTTTCCATTCCCCGGAGGTGCGAGAGAAGATAACGCATCGAGTAGCCCCAGTAGCCGACGCCCTCCCACCAGGCACCGTCGGGTTCGAAGTGGCGGAGCGGGATCTGGATGTACTGGAAGGCGTAGTGCAGTATCTCGCTGCACGGCTCGGGCAGTTCGTCCAGCAGGGCCATGGCGGCAAGGGCGCTGCCGCCGTTGCAGACAAAGTTCCAGTTGTTCTGTACGCCCGGCCAATGCTGCTGTCCCTCGGCCTCCAATCCCATGTACGCGGCGTAGGAAAGCCGCAGGCCATGCCGCCAAAGCCCGTCCCGCAGGATGGTCCGTTGTTCCTCGGACAGATCGTTGTAGAACCAGTCGTAACCGATGGCTACCGCGTGCATCATCTCGGCCGTGTCCAGGTAGTGGCTGGGATTCCAGTCCGGGTATTCGACCACCGTCGCCAGTTCCTGCCAGGCGCGGTCCAGCCATCGGGGTTCGCCGTCCAGACGATAGAGCAGGCCCCAATGGTACATGCGGTTCAGCACGTCGCGCGAGATGGACAACAAACGCCTCCCGTCGGTCAACTCGTGTTGCCGCACCGGGCGCTCGTACAGTTGCTGGGCGGTGGCCCGAGTGGTTTCGTACCAGGTTTGTCCCAGCGGGGTTTCGCGGACAAACTGGCGGATGCGGGGCAGGTCCTCGTCCAGCAGGATCAACCGGGGATGCCCGGGACGCAGACGCTCGCGGAACCGCTCGATGGCAGGCGTTTCCAGGTACTTCTCCACCCGGATTTCCGGCCGGTAGGGCTGCGGATCGAACGAGAAATCCACCTGGTCCATGATCCAAACCGATTCATCATCCGGCTGCTGGTCCCAACCGCTGGCGGTCAGACGAAAGGCGGAAATTCGGTCCCAGCCCTTCGGTTCGCGCGCCCTGCCGAACGAGCGGAAATGGAAGGACAGGTGCCTCCAGCCCGTCCAGTCCACGGTCACCTTGCGGGAATAATAGGAGAAGACGCCAGGCTCGCGAGGCGATTCGAGGATGATCATGAAGGTGGCGTCTTTCGCCACGTTGGAATGCAGCCAGAACGAGAGCGTGTTGAAGCTCGAGAGATCGCTGGGAGCGGCAAGGCAACGCACGCTGGGATGGCGGGTGTGGTGAGCCCAGCGAAGAGCGTTCTGCCCGCTCTTGCGAGGTTCGGACACGGCTTCCACGCCGGTCCACAAGCTGGCGTCCTCGCAGGCCAGAGCCCGGCGAACTTCCTCCGGCCACGCGGCCTTCGCGGCATCTGCCGCCGCTTGGTCATCGGACATCGCAGGACCGGGTTGAAAGGCGGAACAAACAAAGACGGCCAAGGCCAATCGCAAACACATAATGAAACTCCTCCTGCTTGGCTGGTGGTGCCGTTGGTTTTTTCGGTTTCGCATTGGTATGTCACGGGACCGGTGGAGGCCCAGAATCGTTCGTATCAGGGCGGGCATGGCGAATCCGGGTTATCGCCGGCGACGTGGATCACCGGCGCCGGTTCGGCTGACAACAGCACGGCCGCGTACCGGTCGATTTCGGCGGCGATCCTCTTCAAACGTTCCCACTGGACCGACTGCGGCACATCCGGGTTGCGCCCGATGTCGTACCAAGAATAGAAGATCAATCCCGTCGCCCCCGAATCGTCGCCGCGCAAATCCTGCGTCTTCACCCACACACTGATCCGGTACTTCCCGCCGGGCTGCAGTCCGATGCGTTGCGTCGCCAAACGGTAACGTTGCGGATCGTCGTTGGAATAACGCAGCGCGGCTGGACCACTCCGCACCGTCTCGCGGCAGACGCCATAAACTTGCCGGTCGCCCGACCACCCGGCCGGCCACTGGCCATCCTGAGCCATCACGTCGAACGACGGGTTCGCTGCCAGATTCCGGCTGATCACCGGTTCGTGCGATAATACCGGACTAGCCGCAAGCAGCAGCACTGCCGCCGGCACGCAACGCAACCGATCGAAGAGGGAGCCGTTCATCATCAAGTTCCGTTCTTATTGACGTCATAGCAGAGGATCGAATCGACGTCGCGCAAGCCAGCGCCGCGACTTCGCCTACTCAGGGGAGGGGCTCCCTGGGTAGGTAACTGCTGTCGAGACCCCATTACCATAACACGCCTGGCATGACATTCAAAGTCCCTGGCCACGCGGTCGCGGTCGGAACGACAGGCCCCGCCAATGAAACCCAATCAGGCCGCCGCAAAAATCGGCGATATGGCGCGTCCTGTGGTTCAATCGCCACCGCCCTGTGCGTAGGCCTGCCGCTCGAAGGGATTATCCAGATACGGTCGGCGGCCCATCAGCCACAGCACCAACGAACAGCCCAGATAGGCCGGCCCCATCAGCGGGCCCCAGCACTCGTATTGGCGCACGTGGACCAGTTCGTGTTTTCGGCAAATGTCCAGCGCGGCGTCGGTCTGCCCCAAGACCGTATGGCCCAGTGTGAACGCCAGCGTGAATTGCCCGTGGGGAAACCGATGCAACAGCCACTTCACGCCGCCGCCATAGAATTCGATCACCGGACCACGGATCTGGGCATGACCTCCGGTGCAGATCCCGATCACACCGATCAACAGCCCCAAAGCTGTGTAGGGTGAGGCCCAAAGCATACCAAACAACCGAACCGGCACGCTGATGAATTTGCCTACTTGCACGGCAGTCCCTCCACGAATCGAACGGCCCGCTGGACCCAGCCGCTCAGTTGGTCATCGGTCTCCAGGCCATCGGCTTCCACGACGACCCAGCCTCGCATCGGACGGCCCGTCACGTCGAACTCAACGACATGGGCTTCTTTCAGAGCCGTTTCCGCTTGCTCGGGACCGAGGCGTACGATCAACGACGATTTCCAGACGCCCACACACATGTTGCCGTTCAGCAACAGCGCGAGCGATCCGAACATCTTCTTCTCGGTGCTGCCCCGATACTGAGCCATCGCGTGGCGCACCCGTCGCGCCAGGGAATCGCTGTATGCCATG
>REEF01000862.1 GCA_007695205.1 Planctomycetaceae bacterium | reverse complement strand
TGCATTGCGAGCGGCGGGCCGCTTCGCGAGCCGCCTGGACTGCTGGTAACAGCAGAGCCACCAACACCCCGATGATTGCGATCACGACGAGCAGTTCCACCAGCGTGAACGCATGGTGCTTTCGAAATCGAGTCATGGTACCTTCCTCGCTCGAAAAAATTGGAAAATGAAAAAACATCAGCACGAAGACCGCTTGTGAACACGACCTTCAGTTCGTTGCCCCATTGGCCAAGCTGATTCTTCCCGGCTAATCGGTCAACTCCCAATCGAAATGATTCGCATCCGACCCGGACACCTCGACCTGGATGGGGGTGGACGCGATTAACGAATATTTTTGTGGGATCAACGATCGAAGCTCGGAGACGCCCTCCGGATGCTCTTCGCTAGGTGCGATTGACTTGAGTTCCTCGAAAGCCGTGATGGCTACTTTCGCCGATCCCGGTACGACGCCGGGTTGACCGGCGGTGTTGAGCGAGAAATTACCTTGGTCGTCCGAGGTAGCGGTTGCGGGTGGCCCCTCGCTCGGATGTAGTGTGATGTTAGCATTCGGGACCGGTTTACCACGATACGTGACCGTTCCCGTCACTTCCACCAGCGACAGAGAATCGCCACCACAACCACCGGTAACGAAGACGGCAGACGCCATAACCGCGCCGACAAGCAGAGAGAGAACAGGTGCCTTCATCAAAACTTTTCTCCTGGAAATTCGTAAACCAAAAAACTGTCCGCCCATCCACATCGCCCCATTGAGTTCGAATGGGCCAACGCACCCCCCCGCAAAAACTAGTTTACACCATCATGGCTTTTAATTCAACCGTGATGGCCAAGTTTTTGAGGAAAATTCCTGTGTTTTTTGATGGCGATGATCACGCGACACCTACACACTGCACGGACCTTCAGGCTGCAGTATACATCTGCTCACGCGGGACGTTGGCCACCGTATTCCGTCGCTTCCGGGTTTCGCAGGTGATGCATACGGTCCAGTGCGAGCACGATGCGGATCTTGCACCTGAGTACCTGCACCAGCAGTAGTGAGTTGGCTTC
Organism: Planctomycetaceae bacterium; assembly: GCA_007695205.1. GTDB lineage: Bacteria > Planctomycetota > Planctomycetia > Pirellulales > Pirellulaceae > SKKK01. The sequence continues at coordinate 4,737 of REEF01000862.1, read as the reverse complement.
GCAATGATGCCGCTGATTTATCGAGCCAAGGTTACGGTTCGCGCGCCGCTGGTGCGGAGTCTGCCGCGACCAGTTCCATGCCGCTGATGATCGGTTCCTGCTGGCTACCATCGCTCGGACGTAGTTCCACGTGGATGCTGCCGTTGCTGGGGTTCACCGTAAAGTCTTCAACGACCCCACGCAACGGGGCTCCGGCACGGGCGACCACATCAAAGTCGCGGAGGACCAGGTCGCCGTTGACCAGCACATCGAAGACTCGCTGGCCCGTCATGACGTCGCGATCGAGTTCGGCGAAGTGCATTCGCACGGAGTAGCTGGTGTCCAGCAGTCCGTCGATCGAGATTCGCGCAGGTTCCTCGCGAGCGGAGGCGGCAACCCAATCGATGCTGTCCCCGGGGTCTTGGATGGCCGAGGAATGTCGGCGTAGCGTCCCGGGCTGGTCATACCAGATCATGCCCGTCCCGCCCACGTCGACCCGCCGACCAGGCGCCCCGAAATTGATCCCATGGCCGTTGGGGTCGGGGACGGCGCCGTCGTAGGTCGTCCAGGCTTCGATGCTGGGCATATCCGGCATGTGGATCAGCGCCAGCGACGTTTGGTTCGCATAGCTGCAGGTACAGGTGCGCGTGTAATCAGGGGCGTTCAGGACCCCGTCCGCCACGATCAGGTTGTTCGAGCAGCCCGAGCGGAATCCGGCCAAAAACCCGGTCCCGGAATCGCAGGCCAGGTCGTAGAACGCGGCGTAGCCGGAACGGAAGGTAATCAGGTGCTCGCTGACATTCTGGGTATTGCAGCCGTACCGGCGGGTGTAGGTCCACGGCTGGTCGTCGCCCTCTCGTGCCTCGAATGCTCCGGTCAGCAGGTTCATCGCACTGCCGCGTCCCGAACTGGCCGCCGGAGCCAGGTAGATCGTATCGCCTCGCAACGAGATCGGTCCGTGGTACCGGTGGATTTCGTGTCGCCAGATCGATTCGCCCGTGCTGCCACGGTAAGCAGCGACTCGATCATTGGGTTCGTCGGGCAGCCGGCTTCTGCCGCCCCCGCCTCCCTGACGACCGCCTTCGACCAGCAGGTCGAAGTCCTTCGAGTACGAGATCCAGGTCCCGAAGATTCCGGTATCTTTCTTCCATTGCTGTTGGCCGGTACGTGGGTCCAGTGCCATCAGCGAAGCATCTTCGGGCGCAGCGCCACGGCGTTGTAGGCGTTCGATGGCGCCTTGCGACAGCCCATCGACCACGTACAGTAGCCCACCACCGGTGGTGATGGCGTTGTGTCGGAATCCGATCTGCGCGCGACGCGTCCATAGGACCTGGCCGCTGTGACGATCCAGGGCGACTAACTGGTTACTGGATGTCGCGTCCCAAGCATCTTCGCTGAACGTTTCCTGCAGTGGGTCGAAGCGGCTGCTGCGAACGATCCCGGCCATCGACTTGAAGGGCCGCGAGGGATCAGCCTGGTCGCCGAACAACTGCGGTTCGATGGTGGTGATGATCGTATCGCCGTAGATGCTGAAGTGGCCCCAATCGGGCTTTCCTTCCAACTCGGGTGCGACAGGCAATTGGAACTGGTCCAGCTCGTCACCCGTTTTCGGATCCAAGCGATAGACCCGCGTTTTGTAGCGAACATAGATGCCATCGGCCAACGAGACGTAGGGGCTGCCGAGCATCACGGCGCCAACACCGCTTCGACTGACCATAAAGACGGACCTGCCCGCCTGATATTGCGCTTCCAGATCCAGATTGGTAAATGGGTGCCCGATGCCAGGAAAAGTTTTCTCCCAAATCTCCCGTCCGGTATAGACGCAGCGGGCGCTGATCGTCTCGACGCCCGGCAAGATGACTCGCCCGGCCACCACCTGCGGCAAGGGTCCATGCCCGCCGTGTCGAGGCAGCACGTTGCTGTTGCAGGGGCCGCCGAACCACAAGATACCCAGCGGGGCTTTGACCAACTGGTCGGGCGAGAAGTTGCTTTGCGACGAATCCGCATACTGGTGAGTCCATTGCCCGGCGCCGGTCAGCGGTCCACCCCGCGTGGCTTGCAGATGATCGCCGCCGTCCGCGACAGTCACCTGATCGACATCGGCCTGGGCCGCTGCGGCGACCATGGTCGATACATCGTCTGCTGGAGCACCCAACCATGCGATCCCGCCATAAGGGCGCAACCGGTCTAATACCAGCTTCATCTGAGCCGGTGTGGTGCCCATCCCCGCCTGGATCGCGTTTTCGCTGACCACCATGCTGAACAAATAGGGTTGGATCGAAAAGCTGGCGGGGTCAGCATGCACGACGGCCGCGCGGCGTCCGTACATTCCGCTGGCAACCAGCTCGTGACGCAAACGATCGACTCGTTGAACCTCGGATTCGACCACGACCACGTGCATTTGGCTGTGTGCCAGCAGGCCGCGGACCAGTCCCCCGGAGCCGGCGCCCAGCACCAACGCGTAACCTTCGGTTTCGCCTAGTTGGTCCAGTAGATTCTGGGCGGTGCTGACCCACGGTTCCTTCGCTTCGATGGCGGGCTTGAGTACCAGGCGGTGGTCCAGTGGTTGAGCCGTCTCGGGGCCGAAACACAACAACCGTCCGTCGTTCGTCACGACGAACAGCCGATCATGCGCCACCAACTGGTCGAAGACCTGGCCATCGATCTGATCGGCCAACGCGTCGACTCGGGCCTGGATCTCTTGGTTGACCCGCTTGCCCATACCGCCGTCGCCGACGGCATGGACCGCATAGTCGCCACCCCCCTTGGTGCGGAAGCCGACACTGCGCACTTCGCCCGTATGCCGATCCAGCCAGGCCGGCGGACTGCGGCCTCCGGAGACGACCAGCGTATCTTGGGAGACGGCAAGATAGCCTTGCGGGGCCAATCCGCCAAAACCGGTCGCGCCCCCGTGGGGTAACTGGACGTAGTCCGAGCTGGTTGTGTCATTGACCCAGACGACCTCACCGCTCGCTGCATCCAACGCATACACGAAGACACCGTGCAACGGCCAAATACCGGCTGCGAAATAGAGAGTGCCCGAATCGACGACCGGTCCCCCGCGGACCGGCCAGAAGCTGATCATCCGCTCGTTGCCCAACAGCCGGTGATCCGACGGGCCGGCGCGAAACTTCCAGATCAATTCGCCGCGATCGGCGCTGACGCAGTACAGGTAGCCGTCGTCCGAGCCGAAATAGACCTGATCCTGCCAGGCCGCTGGTGCCAGGCGAACAGGGCCGTTGGTGTGAAAACGCCACAATTCCCGCCCGTCGTCGATGTGATAGGCCGTGACGCTATCGGTCACATTCGACGGGACGAAGATCCGATCTCCCATCACGACCGGGCTGGACGACACATCGAAATCCAGCTTGCCGATATGGTCCCACTGATGACGCCACGCGCGTTGCGGCTCGGGTAACTGACGCTGCCACTGCAGATGGAGTGTTTGCGGGATGCCGAACGGCGTATCGGCGCTGCGGGCGGCGTCGAATTGCCACATCGGCCAATCGGGCGTCACCAAACTGACTCGATTCGATTCGATGGGTGTCAGCTTCCGGTCGTCGTCCACGCGAACGTGGTAGGTGCCCTGGTCGGCAGATGTTAGCTTGTCGATGGTCAACGAACTGGCCGTGGCGCCCGCGATCGGTTGACCGTTGAAGAACCATTGATAGGTCACCTGGCCTTGAGGACGTGGGAGTTGGAACGGCCCGAACGTGACCGAAGCACCCGCCACAAATTTCTGGCTGGTCAAACGGGGCGTGCCCACCAGCACCCAACGAGGATCGCCTTCGAACCGGCCATGGTTGCCGCCGGCCACATCGCGAATCCGATCGCCTGTCGCATCGTCCAACGGCCAATACCCAACCAGTCCGGGTTCATCGCCGCGCAACGGTCGATGCCTGTTCTCGGCGATCTCGGCCGACGAACGCACGGAACTCCAAATCCGTACCTCGGCGATCTCTCCGTGAAACGGCAGCCGAGTCGCGGGGTAATCGGCTCCGATGCGCAGCCGCAGATTGTCCGGGTGGTCGCTCAACTTGACGTCAGCGCCGATCGAGCTGAATTGATCTACCAGTTGTCCGTCGAGATAAAAGCGGAACTCACCAACCCGCGTGTCCCGGACAAAGGCGACGTGCTGCCACGTTTCTGTGGCCAGTGTTGCGCGTGACGAGATCAGGTTCGGCCTGCCGTTATCCCAATAGACTCGCATCGACCGATCGCGATGAATCTCCCAATTGATCGTCCCCGCACGATGACCGGATTGGTAATTGCCCGCGATGGCCCCGGCGCGGCCGGGGTGATTCTCGGCGATCTTCACCCATGCTTCGAAGGTATTCGGCACCTCGTCAATCGGCTCGGCGATCTCCACATACCCTCGGCCGCCCGAGAAATCCAAGCCCACGTCGGGCAGGCTTGCCTGGTGGTGGTCGGCGGTGCCAGGCAGGCAGAGCGGCCCGAGCAGGAGAAACAGCGGCAATATGACAAAACACCTGGACCGATCGGTTTTGTGGGACACGATATGTCTCCTTCGTGAGTGAATTCTGGCAGGATGCCGTGCTCTGGAAAGAAAGATCGCCACCGCTCCGTTCAAGGAATCGCCGATACGGTCGCCACTAGCATCCACTTTTCGTCTCAGTCTACGCGATGCGGCTTGGCGCGTCCAGCAGTTCGAGCGGCTCGTTCGAAGTTCCTGGTGAGGCAACGGGGTCGGGAGTCGTTTTCGGTCAACGACCAACCATATGGAACACGCTTCCTCCG
>REEF01000860.1 GCA_007695205.1 Planctomycetaceae bacterium | reverse complement strand
CTGCGACCACCGTCTGAAGGTCCGCCGGCGGTTTGCCCCAGAAGCCGGTCCGCAACGAATAGCGAATCTCGACGTCCCCGTGGACGCTATGGCGGAACAAGTACAGGGCGTCCAAGTCGAACCTCCTTCGCAACAAGCATCAGCGCGTTGCGGTCTGCATGGGCCGGTTTCGATCCTTACACTTGACTATGGCCTTTCGCCTGACGGCTGAATGCCCTTAGAGGAACTCTCGTGGCGACGGCGGACTCGCATTTCCCGTTCAAGTTCGTAGAATCGCTCCCGCACCCCGGCGGAATGGGGCCAGGCGGCATCTAAAGTGAAGAGGTTGTCGAGTTTCCTGATCGGCTCGAGATCCTCGGGGCTGAGGTGATCGATATCGCCTAAAATAAGCTGGGTAAGCGAACAGACTTCGCTGACGGCGCGAATCAGCGAGGGATGGATCGTTGAGTTGCCTTTGACGGAATATCTGTCGCCTCCGAAGGCCAGGATCGACAGCCGTCCGTCCAACGAGGCGACGGCACGGTGGGTCGCCTCGTCGATCGGTTCGTTCCAGTCCTGGTATAACACGCCGATGTGCCGAATCGCCGGCCACTGCGCGATGGTCTGGAACGAACGCGGCGTCAGGTCGGTGCGGTGGTTGATCAAGATCCGAATGCTTTGTAGAACACCGAGCTGTGCGAACGCCTCGTCGTCGATACGAAGATGCATCAGTCCGAGTTGTTGGAGCCGCTGATGATGCGAAAGCGCAGCCATCCCTTTGGTGGTAATCCGAGGACGCTCGCCTTCGGCGTCCTTGCTCCCGCGGAGAATGAGCGTTTCGAGGTACGGAAGGGCCCGTGTACTCTCCAGCCCGGCGTCGGAGAGGTCGTAAACGTCAAGCCGCAGGCTTCGGATCTCGGGAAAGAACGGAAGCACCTCGCGCAGTTGGCTATCAGTCAATGTTCTATACAGGCCAGCGCGCGGGGCGAGCGACCTGATTCGACCACTTTCCGTACCCGGCCGATGGAGCCCAAGCGGATTGCGCAAGAGCGTCGCGCGCCTTTCGAGCCACACCGGATCGTCTTCCCAGGGCCAGACGACTTCCTCGTACGGAACATCGTCTTGCACTCCCCGACCTGCGGCATCTCCGGGCTCGTTACTGGCGCAAGCGAGTCTTGCGTGCGAGTCGGCCGTCGACGCGTTCACGTCGGACGAGCCGCCACCTGCCGGCTCGCCGCCTGCCGCGATCTTCGCCACGACCAGTCCTGCCACGGCCGTTCCGATCACCGTCATCGAAACGAGCCACTTTCGTCTGTTGAGCATATCTTCTGTCCTCCCGGGGATGACCGCGGGCCCGGTGGTATCGCTTCGCTCAACCACCGAAACAACAGGGACACACAATTAATCGCCCCCAAATATACATCCCCAAATGTAGCGGCTCTGTGAAGACTGTGCCGAACGAGTTGCTGGACGACCAAAACTGCTGGGTTTCCATACTCATAAGCATGTTTCGCTTCCGCTGAAGAGTCAATTGGGTCAGCGGGGCCATGCGGCTGTTCCCGTACGGGCCGCGGCACCCGTGCGGCTTGTTGACGCCTAGAGGGGGGGGAAGATCAGCGTTCTTGCAATTCCAGGCGGCTGATGATCTCTTCGGCGCCGGGGGTCAGGCTGCGGAGTTTTTCGGCCAGTTGAACCTTCTCCGAAACGCTGGCCTTGGCGGCTTTTCGTTTGATGTGGCGTACTTTCACGCGACGATGCCTTCGTCGCTTCAATTCTCGCTGACGTTCGCTGCTTCCCACGTTTAAAACTCCTGCTGGTGTTCGATAAAAAGCCTTGGATTACAAGCCTGCTTGCAGTGCATGTGCCCGCGCCATCGCGTCTTCGGCCATGTGAATATAGCGTCGGTCCTGGGTTCCCGCAAAGGCCCGTTGATAGGTCACGCTGAGCGCCGTGTAGGAAAACGGATCTTCCGGTTCCAGTTGGCAGGCTCGTTCGGCATGTTTCACCGCCAGATCGTGCTGGCCGACCTTGCCGTAGGCTACCCCTAGCGCAAAGTGGGCCAACGCGAACGATTCGTCCACCGCGACCGCTTGTTCGAATTTTTCGATCGCCTCGGGGTACTTGCCCTCGTCCTTGAGTTTCTCGCCTTGGTTGTACAAGTCGTGTGCGTTTTCAGCCATCCGACAAATCTCCTCGACTGGTATTGACCAAAATGTCCATTTCTTCGTAAAAGCCGTCCTCGCATTACCAGCACAGTCTACCAGTTTTCCGTTTCTCTGGCAGGGGGGCAAACAGGGGGGCAAATCGGTTTCACCAAACGTCAAAATCGGCTCAATCGGAACGACTCTTCCTGCCGATCTGTGGTTGTGGGTGACCGGGTTTTTCTGATCCAGAACTGTTGGATAGAAAGAAGACAATTGTGTCCAATATACATCCTGCCGCCGTCGTAGACCGTCGAGCCGAGATCGCTTCCGATGTGACTATCGGGCCGTTCTGCGTGGTGGAAGAAGACGTGGTGATCGATTCGGGATGCGAGCTTGCCAGTCGAGTCACGGTGAAGCGGGCAGCCCATCTGGGGGTAAATAATCAGATTTTCGAAGGGGCCGTGCTGGGCGGCAGGCCTCAGCATCTTCGAGCGGGCCAGCAGGTGGGCGGTTTACGGATCGGTTCCGGTAATATGATCCGGGAAAACGCCACCATTCATTGCGGATTGGCCGAGCACGATATGACAATCGTGGGCGATAACAATTTGATCATGGTCAATGCTCACGTCGGGCACGATTGTCGGATCGGTAGTCACGTGATCTTGGCGAACAATGTGATGATCGCAGGCCACGTGACCATCGAGGATCGGGTTTATATTTCCGGAGCTGCCGGAGTGCATCAGTTCTGCCGGGTTGGCCAGTTGGCCATGGTGGGAGGCCAGTCTCACATCAGCCAAGATGTTCCACCATTTGTGATCATCGACGGGATTTCTCACCGAGTCGTCGGCTTGAACCGGGTAGGGTTGCGGCGAAACGGTTTTTCAGAGAAGGAAATCCTGGACCTAAAATCGGCATATCGGGTGATCTTTCGCAGTGGCCTGAGCTGGGACGACATGTTGCAGCAATTGCAAGATTTGTTCCCAACGGGACCGGCGGCTGCTTATTTCGAGTTCTTCCAGGACGTCAAACGCGGGATCGTACGGGAACGTCGCTGCCAAGTTCAGCCATCGCTGCGAATCCACTCGGCGGGTGAGGAATCTGTTGAGGAAAGGCGGGGTCGCAAAGCCGGTTAACGGGTTGTACCCCCGAATTTCTCTGCTCTTGCCGAATGCCGCTGGGCACACCATACTCAAACGGACGGCAGGGATCGGCATTGGTATCATGCGGGGGGACGATTGGCTTGGCTCGCTGGTTGAGAGTTTGGGAAAAAAAACGGGGGACTCGGCGGACCGGCTCGAAGTTGGTCGGCACGTTGGGCGAGGCTTTATTTTCCGCGACGCTGTTCGTGCTGGGCGGGGTTTCCCTGACCACGCTGCTGGTCTTGCGAGCGTTGCCCATCGAGCACCCTTTTCCTCCGGGTTTCGGCTTCTGGGTGATGGTGATCGTCTTGAGTTCTTTCATGTTGCTGGGCGGAGGCGGCGTGATCTGGACGTGGCTGAACGCAGGCACGTCGCCCGAACGGCGGTCGGCTCTGGCAAAACGTGCGGCCGCGATCGGCCCCAAAACCATGGCGACTCCTCAACGACCTGAACTGCCCTGCATTCCCAGCGACGCGAATCTGACCAACAGCCCTGGTGTCAAGCAGCGTTACCGGTTACCCGAGGTTCAATCGCCTGCGTGGCGGTTGATCTTGGCCATCGTCTTTTGCATCATCTGGACGGTGAGCGCCGCGCTGCTGTCTCTGATGGCACTGATCAGTTTTTTTCGGGGAGAACCCGAGTATTTCCTGACCATCTTCGCGATTCCGTTTCTGGCGGTCAGCGGATGGGCGATCTACGACATGCACCGCCAGTGGTCCTTATACGCGGGAATTGGTCCGACGCATGTCGAGATCTCTGACCACCCCCTGCAACCTGGCCGTGAGTACTGGGTTTACGTCTCGCAAAGTGGTCGCGTCGCGATGAAAGCGTTGGCCGTCCAGTTGGTGTGCGAAGAGTGCGCCACGTTCCGCCAGGGGACCGACATTCGCATCGAGCAGAAGAGGGTATTCAACCGTCAGATCGACCGGCGAACCGACTTTCGCATTACCCCTGACGGGCCATTAGAGCTAGAAACACGGCTCGAAATCCCTGTGGACGCCATGCACTCGTTCCAATCCGAGCACAACGCGATAAACTGGAAGCTGGTGATCTACGGCGAGGCGGGTGCCTGGCCGTCTTTCGAGCGTTGTTTTCCCATCATTGTTTATCCACACCATGACGGCCAGCAAGACCATCACCGAACCGCTGATTTCGCTCAGAATCTGCCGTCCTAGCGCTGCCTTTCATCCGGGCGAAACGCTGGAGTTCGAATACCAGATCGACGCGATCGAACCTCGTGAGATTCGGGCGGTCGAGGTCTCGGTGATTTGGTTCACGGAGGGCAAAGGCGAGGAGGACTTGGGAGTTCATTTCTTTGAACGTTCGCGCGCCAGCGATGTGGTCGACGGTGACCTGCGTTCCTTGCAGCGACTGGCGTGCAAATTGCCGCCCAGTCCGCTGACATATCACGGAACGATCGTCAAGATCCACTGGTGCGTTCGCGTCCGCCTGGTGCGACGTAGCGGTAGGGATATCTGTGCGGATCGATTGTTTCATTTGCTGCCATGGCGAGGCGCACATGGATCGGGATGAATGGGTACCACACGATGCCGCGCACGGATCGGGACGGGTTTCCAATCCGTTTTCCACTCGTTTCGTGCGTCCCGGAGCATTGCCCTTCCGGTTTCCGCCGGGGATGACCGTCATCGATCTGATCGGTCGCTTGCGCTGCCAGGGCTGGTGGGGCCAGATCATTGGGCCGCATGGCAGTGGCAAATCGACGCTGCTGCGAACGTTGGAGCCCGAATTGCTGGCGGCGGGCAGAACGATCCATTGGTTCGAGTTTCACACGGGACACCAACGACGATTCGCGGCCCGTACGCGGAACGCCGCTGGGGATGATCGGTCCTTGGTCGTGATCGATGGCTACGAGCAACTGAGTTGGTTCGAGCGGTTCCGATGGCAACGGTATTGTCGACGACAACATTGGGGGTTGCTGGTGACCGCGCATCAAGACTGCCGTTTACCGCATCTATTGGGCACCCAGACAACGATCCCGTTGGCTCAACAGCTTGTCCGCCAATTGCTGCCGCCCAACGATTGCTTCGCGATCCAAGACGACGTTGTCGCGGATGCGTTTCACGCATGTAGCGGCAATCTGCGAGAAACGTGGTTTCGATTGTACGATCAGTGCGAGAATCGATCAGGAGCAACATGATGCCCACGGTCACGGTCAGTGTTTACGCCAATCTACGCGACTATACCGACGGCCAATCGACTGTCCCTCTGGATCTGCCAACCGGGGCGACGATCCGGATGGTGATCGACCGTCTGGGGATCCCTCTGGAACAAACGCGGATCATCTTCGTCGACCATCGGGCCGCTGGTCTGGAACACGTCCTGGGTGGTGGCGAGCGGATCGATCTGTTCTCGGCGATCGGTGGCGGTTGATGGGGGCCGAGTTACACGAGTCCGTGACTCGTGCTAAAATATCAACAGCTTTTCGCAACATGCTGATGCTTCGTCTGGTCGGCTTTGTCTGAAAAGGGGTCTGACCCTCTCCGGGCACACCGTATTTCCCGAGTT
>REEF01000857.1 GCA_007695205.1 Planctomycetaceae bacterium | reverse complement strand
ATCCGAAGACCCCATCCTTAATCGCGACCGAATCCCCATCGATAATCCCGCCCGCGCTCACGTGCGTGATCCGGGACGCACTGTGCCCAATTGGCCGTGGATGATCAGGCTACCGGCAACGACGGGCGTGGCACAATGTTGGCAATGGGATTGAATTGGCTGAGCTGTTTGAGCGAATGTGCAGATGCGGTGGCACCGTAGAAAAAAGCGGCCGGGATGGTAAGCATCGCGGCTTTCCGGACCCGCGAGGGTCTGACACGTCCCGGCCACCTACTATTCTACGCATCATCTCGTCCCGCCGCCATCAGACCACGGAGATGCTTGAACCAGGGCCGCTGAGCATCCCGTTTTTGGAAGACCTGCTGCAGGTTGGCATCGGGAAAAAATCCGTACGCCTTTGTACGCCTTTGCACGCCTTTGCGCTCTTGATACGCCCAATTTTTGCGTTAGAATGCAACGAAGTGCGATGGATTGCGATGGTCGTAAGTCCTTGCACTGTACGTGTTTCCCTGATTTTTTCGCGAAAACCGATATGGGCGTAACACGCCCTTACAAGCCGGGGGTTGGCGGTTCGAGCCCGCTCGTCTCCACTTCAGAAAAGCAGACGCCGTAACAGTTTACGGCGACCGCTTCGCGCTCATGCCACCTTTTTTTCCAGATTTCGCACGTTTTCCGGTCACTCGACGACTGGTTCAAACCGGATGCTATCGACCGCCCAGTTGCCGCTGGACGTACTTCGCTAAAACGTCCGTTTCCAGATTGACCGGATCGCCGGGCTGCAGATTGCCCAGCGTGGTGATCGTCAGCGTATGAGGGATCAGAGCCACGCTGAACCGCTCGTCTTCCACGTCCACCAGCGTCAAACTGATGCCGTCGACCGCGATCGATCCCTTGCTGGCCAGTTGGCGAGCCAGGCGACTCGGCATGCGGAACCAGAAGGTCGACCAGTCTTTTTCGTCGATCCGCTGGTCCAGATGGCCCAGCCCATCGATATGGCCCGTGACGAAATGCCCGCCCAGCTCGTCACCGATCTTCAGCGATCGCTCCAGATTGACCGGGCTGCCTTCCTGCAGTCGGCCCAGATTGGTGCGGCTCAGCGTCTCGGCTCCCGCATCGAAACCGAAAGTCCCTTGCTGCTGGTCGGCTTCGACCACCGTCAAGCAGCAGCCATTGACGGCGATGCTGTCCCCGATGCGAATCCCCCGCGCCACCTCAGCGGACTGGATCACCAGACGTACCCCGGGCGGATCCGAAATCAAACGTTGGACGGTTCCCATCCGCTCGACAATCCCACTGAACATCGGGGCGACTCCTTTCAAAGGTTGTTAAAGAATTAGGATAACAGCTCGACGGATGCGTGAAGGATAACCGCCACACCAAGATTGTACCAGATGGTCAGACGGCTTCTTTCGGCACGCCCGCTTTCCGCTGATTTTTAAGGGCGGCCGAACCAATTGATGGATTGGACGGTGCGTTGGCGTTCTTCTCGTTCGTCGGGCGTGTGGCCTTTGAACCAGATCTTGGCGCGATAGCGGAATTGATCCGGTCCATCGGGTACAGCACGCGGCACCTGCCCGCCCTCGAAGATTGGCAGGCTGGCCAACGGTATCGGGGTGGCGTGCAGCGGGGCGCTGCCGGGTGGTTCGTGACAGCCGACACAACCTTTCACCTCGCCGGGACGCAGGTTCATCCATACCAACTGATTGCCCACGACGTTCCGGTCGCTGTCCAATACCTGCAGGTGCAGGAACCGATCCGCCGGTGCTTCGATGGCGAACGACCCGTCGGCCGCCAACGGCAGGATCGCCAAGTCACGGCCAAAGGCGCCGCCGTGGTTCTTCCAGGCTTGTTCGCCCGGCGTCGTGTGCGTCGCGTGACGGGTGACCTGAGGCAGGGCTTCGACCACGCGCAACAACCGTCCACGCTCGGGGACGTGCGGCTCCTGGGTGATGAACGCCGATTGGGCGAACAACCATCCGGTGAACTGGCTGCTGCGTGCCGCAGCCGATTCGCTCAGCACCGGCGGAACCTGTCGCGGATGCAGCGGCCTCGCTTCGAAACAGGCTGCCTGCGGATCGTTGTACAACAGGTTCAATTGTCCGGTGTCGACACACATGGTGTACAAACCCAGATCGACCGCATCGTCAGGAAACTCGGCTCGCACCAGTTCGTGATTCTTCTCGCCGGCAGCGACCAGCAGCGTGCGGTCGTCCAGCGGATACGGGGTGGTGATCACCCAAGGATCGTTGCCGCCCGAGCGCAAATAGGATTCGCGCAACAGCCGCTCGCCTTCGCGACCTTGAGTCAAGATCGGGCCGGCCGGGGTCGTCAGCAGGTGCTGGCCGGGTTGAAACGGTCGAGGCTGAGTCAACCGCAGGTGGCGATGCCGCCCCCCCGGCTTTCCCCCGGCAAACCAGTTGGCATATCCGCCGTGGATATTGCCCCAGAAGTGGCGACGTTCAGGCCCGTATAACGTGTGCATGCGAGTGCCGTCAGGATTGGTGCCCAGCAGGTTGAATTCGGTCTTCATCCGCGAATAGAAAAGTTCCAGGCGAGTGAACAGAATCCGGCCGTCCAAGTCGATGGCCGGTTCGGCATCGCGGCCAAAGTTGAACCCGATGACCTGGATGTCACTGCCGTCGGGATGCATCGTGGCCAGCCCGGTGCACAGGTAGCCGTGGTATTCGTCGCGTGTGCCCAGCCGAGTGGTCGAGAAGGCGATGCGCCCGCTGGGCATGACCGCCGGCTGGACGTCGTGGTAGGGTCCGTTGGTAACCTGACGCAACCCGGTTCCATCGGCATGGATTTGATAGATGTGCCACCACGGGCTGCTACCGGTTCGGCGAGAAAAAAGCACCGTCTGGCCGTCGTAGGAGACTTCGCAATCGGCCACATAACCGTCGGTAAATCGAGTCAACGGGGCGACGACCGCCTGGCCGCTGGACAGATCCAGCACATACAGATTGCGTCCCATCCGGTAGGTGGGTCCGCTGTCGGTCGTCATATACGCTTGCCGCCAACTGTCCATCTGGAACGGGTTGTAGGGCACGGGATCGCCCTTGATGAAGACGAATCGCGTGGCCGTATCCGGGATGTCGGACAAGGCCACCTGCGGCGGGTCCAGCGGCGGAGGTTCGGGACGGGGCCAAGGCGAAGCGTGCCGTCGCCACAGGGCTTCGCGAGCGACCATCCGTACGCTGTGGTAAGGATGCCCGTGCTCCGCGTCCCGCAGCGCCTCGATGGCCGCCGGGGTCCCGATCTGATCCAAAGCATTGGCCGCACGGTACTGGATACCCAAGCTGTTGCGATCGTCGAACAAGATCTCGACCAGCAACGGCACGTACTCTTCCGCACGGAACCAACCCAAGGCCATGATCAAGGCCTCGCGATATCGAGGCGTCGGGTCGTTGAATTCGTCCTGCCCCTGAGCTCGCGCGAAGTACGGGTCGTTAAAGAAACCGAACGCTGCTTCGGGCGGCGACAGCCTCAGACGCTCGCCGATCTCCGGCACGGCCTGAGATGCTCCCATGAACATCAGCGTCCTAGCTGCATTGATCCGTACCCAGTGGTTGTCGTGGTCCAGCAGATCGACCAAGCGGGGGATATCCTCCGGGTCGCGACACAACGTCAGGACCGCGTTCGAGGCATAGGCCGGGTCGCTGATCAGCACTTCGATACCCGATGGATCGCGGATCGGATCGGCACTGACGAGGAAACGCACCGAGCCCTGGCCGGGCGAACGGCTGGCACATACCCCCACCTGGGCCTCGAATCGCCGATACGTGCCGTCCAGTCGATAGTGGATCGTGCTGCGCGCGTGGGTGTGCAAGCCTCGCGGAAACCGTTGCTGGCCGATGCGCAGGTCCTCGAAACTGGCGCTCCGATTGATCCGTAGCGAATCGTGCTGTTGGCGAGCGGATACCGGTTCCAAAGTATCCAGGAACGTTTCCGTTCCCTGGTCGTCCACCAGTTTTGCTTCGGCCCAATTGGCTCGATCCATCGAATAGTTTTCTACTTCGTCCACGATCAGATACAGGTCGGTCCAGCCCTCGATATCCGCCCGGATTCGTTGCGGCTCGTCGCGGCCGCGCAGCACGTTGGACTGGGCTGCGATCCGGTCCGAGCTCGTCGAGTCGGGCTCGGCCGAGCTGGTTTGCTCCGTTTGGGCGGGCCGAGGCTGTCCGAGCGTTGCAAAGGCCGTGTCCAACAACGAGGGGCTGGCCCCGGCTCGATCCAACAAGTGGCGGAAGACAAGCTGGAATGGCTCCTCGTCATAGACCAGCAATCCGTCGATGTCCAACGGGATCTGGGCCGCGATCAACGGCGCGTGCTCACGTAACTGCTCCAGCGTGGACGGATCTTCAAAAGCGATCCGAGACAGGGATTGGCAGATCGCGTAGGGTACCACCAAGATCCGGTCCCGTGAGTCGGCGTGAGGGATATCCGACGGATGGGTTCCGGGAGCCCGATGCGTCCTATCGCGGGAGATATCGGAATCGAGCGGCCTCCCGTACCGAGGCAGCGCGGCCAAAAGTGCTGCCGCAGCCTGCTCGCCGCCCAGATCGCCCAGGGAATCGGCGGCGTAACGAGCCCACTGGGTGTTATTCAGAAAAGACACCAAAACCGGCAGAGCCTGGGCCGATCCCGATCGGCCCAGTGCCCGAATGCCCGTCTGGACCCGCCACTTCGCCTCGGCATCCTCCTCGTCCTCGATCTCGACCCAGGGCCCGATCGCACGTTGGATCAAAGCCACCAGCCGATCATCGTCACCCAACGCGCCCGCAGCTCGCAATCCCCGCTGGACCTGGCGATGGCAATCCGCATCCAGCAATTCCAGCACTTCATCCGGTAATCCGAACTCGGGGATCGAGCTGCACCATTGCCGCCAAACTCGCGCGGTCTGATTACGGACCGAACGGTCGGCCAGCGCGTCAAACGGGTATTCCATCCCGGTGATGTTCGTCAAGGCAACCCAAGCGCTCTGCCGGACATTCCAGTCGTCGTCCGCCAGTCGTTCGACCAGCGGCATCAGCGAACGCCGGCCTCCACACCAACCCAGCGACAACGCAGCATCGCGTCGCACCTCGGCCGAATCATCGCGTGTTAATGCGGCAATCAAGGCCGATTCCGCTGGATAATATCGCATGTATCCCAACGCTTGGGCCGCCCGGGCGCGAGCCTGGGCCTCGTCGGCATCCAGCAAGGCGATCTTCTCTTGCCCTTGGCGATCGAAAGGATTATCAGCCGCGTTAGCTGAGGCCACGAAGACCAATGTGCCGAACCCAAAGAACAGGCAGAACATTCCCGCCAGATACGGACCTGAGAGCACGGGCTTCATGAGCGTTTCTCCATTGGATGGCTACGGTTTACGGAGCCCCCCTAGTATACGCGACCCCAGCCTCATCCTTCAAGTCGAACGGTCGGCCCCGTTTTAAGACCGTAACAAGACCGCGTTGGTCTCAGAGAACCACCCCACGTGGCCCGGCATCTCCAAGGCCGGGAGGGTAACAACACGTGGCCCGGCATCTCCGAGGCCGGGTGATCATGCCGAAACCTACTCAGCCGACACCCGGCGTCTCGGAGATCCGGACCCACGTGACAACCGGCGTCTCGGAGATCCGGACCCACGTGTTCTTGTCCGTCTCGGAGATCCAGACCCACGTGACACACCACCCCCGAGCCCCAAAAACCCCCGTCAGATCGAGATCCGCTCGGCGATATTCCGCGTTACCCGGCGCTGCCGGCGGTCGTACAGGCGAGTGGTTCGCGGATCGGCGTGGCCGGCCAGTT
>REEF01000854.1 GCA_007695205.1 Planctomycetaceae bacterium | reverse complement strand
GCTGGGGGCGGTCTTTCTTGTGCCGAGATGGGGGTGACACACATTTAGGGGGGCCTGGAAATGAAGCCGCGAAACGCTTTCATGAGGGTCGGTGGGTTTCTCGCAGGGGTGAGCCTTTGGATCTGCTTCACAGGGTGTTCGAGTGAACCGGCGGCTTCGCTTCCGGAAGCTCAGCCGGCCGAGGAACCAGAAGGTTCGTTCTTCGGTCAGATGCTCGGCTCGCTCCCACTCGTCGAGCCGGGTGTTGAGCCAACGACGGAGCCAGTCGCCGAACCGGCACTCCAAGATGAGTATGGCGACACCCTGCCGATGGCTGAGCTGGCATCGGTGGAAACCGAACGGCAGCCATCCTACGTTGCGTCCACTGCCGATCCCGTTTCCGCACGGGGCGAAACCATCGACTTGTTGGGCCACATCGACCCTCGACGCGACGCGGTGGGACCACCGTGGATTCAGGATGGCGACACGGTGGTTTCCCCCCTATTTCCCCGCTGCTTGTTGCAGATTCGCTACTCGCCGCCCGCCGCGTATCGCTGGACCGTCGTCGCCGAACGGACGGTCGGTAACGACTCGTTGAATCTCGTGTTCACCGTCGGCGGCCAGCGGACGATGGTCGTACTGGACGGTTACGACGGTCGGACCAGCGGGCTGGATATGTTGGACGGCCGAAGGGCCAACGAAAACGAGACAACTCGCCACGGCCGGTTCTTTCAGCAGCAAAGGCCGCATGTCATCGTGTGTACGGTGACCCCCTCCAGCGTCCAGGTGACTTGCGATGGCACGACGGTTATTCAGTGGAGTGGCGATCCATCCCGGCTGACGTTGCGGCCGGAGTGGGACCGCTTGGCACCCACCACGGGACTGGCGTTGGCCGTGTACGACCGCCAAACGCAGTTCCGCATCAGCCGCGTCGAGTTAGAGTCGCTTGAGTCGGGGCAAGCGGGGGTCTGGAATCTGGCCAGCCGGTCGGAGCCGTCCATGCATGGATCGTCGAGTGGTTCTTCTTCCACGCAACCGTTCAGCCTGCGGGAGAAGCCATTGGAGCCATCCGAGGCAGCCCTTCAACAAAAAGGCTCGATTTGTCTGATCGAACATCCGCTCGGCACAGGCACGGGTTTTGTGGTCGGCGAAGGCATTGTGGCGACAAACGCCCACGTCGTTGACGGCGCCTACACGGAGGAAATCGAGGTCGATTTTTCCACGACCGGCGGAGGCAGGCACCGGGTCCAGAAGATGCTGTTCAAAGACTCTGCCCGCGATCTTTGCCTGCTGCAAGTTCCCCTGGATCGTCCCGCCATTCCCGTTGTGGCAGATCACACGTTCGAGAGGGGCGAAAACGTCGTGCTGATCGGCAACCCGGCCCTGGGAAAAACCGACGTGGTGTTGCGCAACGCCGTTGCCACGGGTACCATCGCCGCGACCGTACACACGCAGGGCTGTACCTTCTACCAGATCGATGCCCGGGTGAATGTGGGCAGCAGCGGGGGCCCCGTGTTGAATTTCGATGGCCAGGTGATCGGGGTGGTCGCCATGAAGGCTACGGACAGGGGCGAGTTGGAAATCAACCGGGCGATGAGAGAGTTGGACCACCATTTCGCCAGCCGTCTACGGAGCCCGTCCAGACAGGGCATCACCTTTGCCATTCCGGTCAGTGACTTGAACCGGGCGATCCAAGGAGTCCGGACGCAGTCCGAATCGGCAATCGCTCGGACCATGGATCTTCACGCGGCTCAAGTCGTCATGGAACGGCTGCGTATGCTGGGCGGGCTCTACCTCCTGGAATTGCACGCCAATGTCCCCCTATCGGTCCGCCAGCAAGCCGTAGCCATGCGGTCGGGGCGAGTCCGTGTTCCCGCTTCGACGCTCAGGAAGATCACGTTCGTTGACTTGCTATCGGAACGCCAGGCGGCGGGCTTGGTTGCGGCGCTGCGCAGTGAGGAGGTTCGGCAGATGGTGCGCAATAGTTCGCGGGGACTGGATGAAAAAGTCCAACAGTTGGCCGCAAATGGGCACCTTGACGAAGCAACGGCACGTGCCCTGGAAAGCCTGCTGGCAGCGGTGACAGGCACCAAAAGGTCCGCAGAAAACCCGCCGGGAACCTATCAAGCATTCAGCCAGGCTGTCTCGACCCGACAGAATCAGATGAGGAGGCTGATCGACGAACTTGCCGACCAGTTGGCCATCACCGGTGCCGCTTACGAGGATTGAAAACCCATTCACGCAATTGCCGCTTGAACGGATCGTCCGGCGAGACGAGTCCTTCTTTCGCATCCGTTCGATACGCTCAAGCTTCACTCGTGGCGTTGCTCGGCCTGAAGCGATCAGAGACGCCGTCGAGCCGAACGGACCACTACGTTCGAGCGGGCGTTTTGCGTTCGGTGGGCCAGCATAAGGTCACGCCGACCAAGACGATGCCTAGCCCGAGCATTCCCAACCCGACCTGAAGAAAACGCGTGTAGAATTGGCGAGTCCACTCGGCCATGTACCGGTAGGGAACTTGATAGGGCCCCAAACCCTGGTCACGATAACTGGTCCACAGTTCAAAAGCGTCGGTGGGGCTCAGGTCATCGATGGCCGCATCGATTTCCGGGTCACGACTCGGTTGACGCTCGGGAACGTAAATCCCGGTACGAAGCAATCCACCGTAGGAACCGACGACCAGCCCGAGGGCGATCAGCAGCATGCCGGCGACCAGAACCAGCCGTCGCGGCAGGTCGTTGATCGGTCTTCTGGCCGCTACGGATGCGGCAGCGCCCGAAGCAGGTTTCAAATGTTGGAAATCGCGAAACGACGGGATCTCCAGTTCTGCGCCACACGAACAGGACAGTTTTTCGCCGGCCTGGGTTCGGACGACTTCGTGCTGAGCACCGCATTGGCTGCAGGGAAGCAGGTATTTCATGATCGCGAACAACTCCAAGAAAAAAAGGCTGCGACGGATCGAGGATCCATCTCAGCCTGTCCATGCCGGCTCGAATCGAAAAAGACTCAGGCCGTACGGTCCGGCCGCCGAGTTCTTTCGTAAGGCGAGCCCGCTGGTTCCAGCAAGGGAATCTCGTCCGGGTCGATCGACGGCTGGCCGGTCGGGTCTTGGTCCGGATGACCACGCTCACCCGTTTCCGGCTCGGGCTCGATCGGCTGCATATCCCTCGCATTTTCGTCTTGCCGCCATGAATCGTCAACCGCCGGAGCCGGTTCGGCGGGGACCCGACGCGTGGTGATTCCGTCGTCGACCGGCGGAGCGGTGATGATGGGGGGAGCGGAATGGTAATAGGTCGTGGTCGGCGGAGCGATCGTGACCGGCGCGGAATTCAAGGGAACTCGCATGACCACCGTCCGCGGTACGGTACGCGTCGAGGTATGCGGGACCCAATTCGCCGTGGTGCGAGGCCGCTGGACGGTTTGGACCTCCTGGACCATGCGATACACCTGAACGGGAACCTGCTCGACACGTTCTTCATGCACGATTCGCTGCGTCGTCACGGGGACCTTGCGAACGACTTCCTGCTGCACCCAACGCAACGTCTGCACCGGCACCTGCTGTTCGACGCGTTCCACCACAGGACGCTGGACCGTCACCGGTACCTCGCGGATCTCCTCGTGCTGCTCCATCCGCGTCACCTGCATCGGCACCCTTTGCGTGACGACTTCATCGACGAAACGCGTCACCTGGACCGGATGCTGCTCGATCACCGGTTGGGCGACCATCGTGGTCTGAGGCTGCTGGACCGCGACCACGTTGGGCACGTACTGCGTCTGCATGGCCAAGGTTCCGACGGCAGGAGGCTGAGTCCAGTGGAAACCGCCACGACGCCAGAAACTGGTTCCCGTCGCCGGATCGATGGCCGTCCCGCCTGGCAGCCATCGCAGCGAGGTTCGCTGCTGGGTGGGCACAACAACCCACTGGTTGGCCCACGCCCCCTGATCGACCAACTGCGTCTGCATCGTGGTCACCGGCTGAAACGCGGTGGTCATCCGCTGCTGCATCACCGTCTCGGTCACCGGCCGACGGACGACATGCGATTGGTCACGGAACGTTTGCTCGACCACCGGTCGCTGCACGACGTGCCGCTGCTGACGCATCTCGGTCTCTTGGACATAACGCACCCGATCGTAGCTGGCATCGCGATGGCTGGTCTCCCAGACCGGACGCATCACCGTATACCGCTCCTCACGCTCGCTGGTTTCGATCACCGGCCGAGCGACCGTGATCCGCCGCTCTCGCATCTCGGTCTCCCAGACCGGACGTTGGACGGTCACCTGTTGCTCTTCGAACACCGTCTGGTATTCCAGGCGATAGGTGGTTACCGGCTGCTCTTCGTAGATGGTCTGGTAGACGGTTCGGAAAGCCGGCTGAGAGCAGACGATCTGGCCGAAGGACGATGGCACGGCGACCAGCACCATGACGATCCCAAGACAAAAAGTTGCTAACCTCGAAAACGTGTTGTACATTTCAACGCTCCACAATCGATTCACACACACCGTACAGGTTGGCTCCCTGGGGGTCCGACGCATGCGCTAAACTTGCCGTATGCTAACTTAAATTCTCGCATGAAAGGGCCATCAGAGCAACCAGCAGAGATCACTGCTTTCTGCAAAATTCAGAAATTTTTCGAAGAGAACGGGCAGGTTCTATCGATCGTGAACTCTCTGCGGCCCCCAAGAAATCCCGCGTTTTTCGGCGTTTGCCGCGCAGATCTTGCCTAATCGTCATAACCCGCAGGCACCGCTGCTTCCAATGCTTGCATGGTACGTCGGGCCTGGTGCCGGATGTTCAGATCGTCCGGATCGCGAGTCAGACGCTCGACGGCCGCTCGTAGCGGATCCCAGTCCAGGCTGGCTTCCGCCGCCCAGAGCAGTTCGACGGACCGTAATGCGCTGCGAGTCACGATCTGCCGACGCCACTGACGCTGTCGCGCGGTGGCGCGGACGTCCCTCCGCGACGCATCTTGCCCATCCAGCATTTCCAGCAAGACCGGCGCCGCTTCCGCTCGACCCCACCTGGCCAGGCCCGCTGCCGCGTTGTACCGGACATCTACACTGAGATCGTCCAACAAGACGACCAACCGATCGTGTGCCTCCGGATGGTCCAACACGCCCAAGGCAAACGCGGCGGTCGCACGCAAGGCATCACGAGCCGCTTCGGTCGCTTCGTCCGATGCCGATCGGTGCGACGCGGCCAGCAGACTCTGCCGTAACCGGTCATCCACGGTCGCAGACACCGGAGGACGACCGGCGACGAATTGGGCGATGGCTTCCAGAGCCGAACGGCGGACGTCGATCTCGCGCACGTCGCGCTCGGTTTCGGCCGCTGCCAACAGCGGACTCAAAACCTCGTCTCGCTCGAATTCGCCCAACGCTCGGCACAGGAAACTGCGCAACTGGATCCGGTCGTCGTCCATCCGCCCGGCCGCCAATTCGTCTTGAAGCAGACGAGCCAATTCCCGAGCCAGTCGCTCGTCCCGCCGGAGATGCTCGCCCGCCGGTTCGCGCAGCATCTGCACCAACGTGACCGCATCTCGAAAACCAGTCCGATCGGCCCGCTGCAGCCGCGCGACCAGTTCCCCAGGATCATCGCCCGCCACACCCAACCAGCCAAACAGCACGATCACCAGCACGAATGCCATGACCATCAGCAACGGCATCAGCACCAGAGGCACCCACGGACCCCGCTCGCCGCCTGTAGCGTCTGCAGACGACGAATCCAACACGTCTTCCGCGTTGCCGTCCGGTCTTTCCGGTTTGTCTGACGATCGTTGATTCATGATAGAAAGCATTCAAACAGTGTCGCTTATTCGTCC
>REEF01000707.1 GCA_007695205.1 Planctomycetaceae bacterium | reverse complement strand
CCCCCGCGTTTCTCTTTTCGCTATGGATCTTCCGCAACCGCTAATCGAATCCAACCATTCCAGACTGAGGTGTTCCATTAAAACCCGGGGACACACAAAAAAACGGGGACACACATGTTACCAGCGGAAGCGTCTTTTGGCCACCATCGGCGGAGAACATCAGCTTGAATCGCGAAGACTTCGAAGCCCAGGGGACGCTGATCGTCTTCACGCCGCACTGCGGACAGCGGCAGCGGGGTACTCGGGTGCGCAGGACGGTCTCGAACTGCATCGTGTCCAGGTGACGCCAACTACGAGCTGGCGCGTGGTCCGCGCAGCCACAGAGGGTGCC
Source organism: Planctomycetaceae bacterium (assembly GCA_007695205.1). Lineage (GTDB taxonomy): Bacteria > Planctomycetota > Planctomycetia > Pirellulales > Pirellulaceae > SKKK01. Next base: position 5,474 of record REEF01000707.1, on the reverse strand, counting down.
ACATTCCCTCTTGAAGAACCCTTTTTTCTCATTGGTTGTCAGGCCTTTTGCCGTAGCTGCGGTTGGAAATCAGCCTGATACTTTCTGCAAAATCGATGCGTCCGAGGGTTGATTCCAAGCTTTGTTTTGGTTTAACATCTCCGGATAGTCGGGTCGATTGATCGGTATTTCGCTGCGCGGAATCTTTGCAGAAAGGGCGGACGGATGAAGATCGCGGTGATCGGAGCCGGCGTCAGCGGCAATCTGGTTGCTCGTTTGCTGCATCCCGAACATGAAGTCCATTTGCTGGAGGCCAACGATTATCCTGGCGGCCACACGAACACTGTCGAGTTCCAAGCGTGGGGAAGATCATGGTCGGCCGATACGGGATTCATGGTGTTCAATGACCGGACGTACCCCTTTTTTATTAAAATGCTTAACCTACTGGGGGTGTCTTGGCAGGATTCGGACATGAGCTTCAGTGTCCGATGCGAAAAAACGGGCCTGGAGTACCAGGGTAGTTCGTTCAACGGCTTGTTTGCGCAGCGTTCGAATCTGTTTCGCCCCAGTTTTTACGGAATGTTGCGGGAGATCCTGCGGTTCAATCGCCAGTCGCTGGAGGTGCTGCTGGACGACGACGACCGAATGACGATGGGCGAATACTTAGAGAAACGCCGGTTCAGCAAGCCATTCGTCGACCGCTATCTGATTCCGATGACGGCTGCGATTTGGTCCGCACGGCCGCGAGCGGTGCTTGAATTCCCGGCCCATTTTTTGATCGGATTCTTCCGCAATCACGGGCTTCTACAGATCCGTGATCGGCCGATGTGGAAAACAGTGCAAGGTGGGGCGAGGCATTATGTTTCGCGACTGCTGGAACCGCTGGGCAACCGCGTTCGCTTGAATTGTCCGGTCGTCAACGTGACTCGGCACGCAGACGATGTGTCGGTAACGCCCCAGAACGGCCCGTCCGAACGTTTCGAGCACGTTGTTTTTGCGACCCACGCGGACCAGACGCTGGGAATTCTAACGGACGCGGACGATCGGGAACGGGAGATCTTGGGTGCCTTTCCGTACCAGTATAATCAGGCAGTGTTGCATACCGACAACTCGATGCTGCCGCGACGCAAGCGAGCATGGGCCAGTTGGAACTACCATGTTGCTCGCGAAACCGATGTTCCCGTGGCGGTGACGTATGATCTGAGTCGCTTGCAAAGGATCGATTCGCCCGAACCGGTGCTGCTGACGCTGAATCCCGGTGGCCGAGTGGACCCCAAAAAGGTTTTACGTGTCTTGGACTACCATCATCCCGCCTATGGCCCCGCGTCTCGCCAAGCACAACGCAGGCATGCTGAAATCAGTGGGCAACGTCGGACGTGGTACTGTGGTGCCTACTGGGGTTACGGATTCCATGAGGATGGCGTCATCAGCGCCCTGACGGTTGCCCGATGCTTTGGGAAGGATCTGGATTCATGCATAGCTGCATCTACGAAGGACACGTCCGACATCGTCGCCAGCAGCCCGTAGCTCATGCGTTCCGATATCGGCTGTTCGCCGTCTACGTTGATCTGACGGAAATGGATCGCTTGATCGGCTCGGGCGGTTTGTTTTCCCAGCGGCGATTGGCTGGCGCTTCGTTCTTGCGTAGCGATCATCTGGGCGATCCCCATCAAGGGCTGGATACGTCCGTGCGTGACTTGGTCCAGCAGGAATCAGGCGGATTTCGACCCCAGGGGCCGATCCGGTTACTGACGCAACTGCGTTATCTGGGATATTATTTCAGCCCCTTGAACCTGTACTATTGTTTCGATGTCGCGGGCAACCATGTGGACGCGATTGTGGCCGAGGTCAGCAATACCCCTTGGAGAGAAATGCATTGCTATGTTCTTTGGGACGGAAATCGCCTACCCGGCTCGCAGATGCTGCGATTCGAACACCCAAAAGACTTCCATGTTTCTCCCTTCATGGGGATGGACAGTGGCTATCGGTGGAGACTGAATTCGCCTAGCGATTCCCTTTATGTTGGGATCACCATCACACGAGACCAAGAAGCGTTTTTCACGGCGTCGATGGCGATGAAGCGGCGTCCGTTGGACCGCCATCACATGCGAAGGATGATGAGGCGGTTCCCGTGGATGACGGTCAGCATCATGATTCAGATTTACTTCGAGGCATGGCGACTATGGCTGAAAAAGTGCCCGTACTATCCCCACCCAAACCGCACGTAAGCGATTGGCCGCACACGAGTGAAGTGGTCGCGTCCGAGGGATTAAACCAGCAGGCATCTCAGGGGGCTTGGTCCAGGCTGGACCGGTATGCTCGAAGCATGGTGTTGCGAATGCTGGAGCGACTCGAACATGGTGGACTTTTGGTGCGAGATCCGATAGACGAAGTTCGGGTGGGGGATTGGACGGATCGAAATGACACGGCGGAGCTTCGCGTCGCGGATGTGGGTTTCTACCGCCGCATTCTCGCCGGCGGATCCCTGGCCGCCGCAGAGGCATTCATCGACGGTCTTTGGTCCTGCGATGATCTCACGAAAACCCTCAGGATTTTGGGACGCAACTTCAGCGTTCTAGGGGCTCTGCATCGAGGCCCGGTGCGTTTGATCGAGCCGATTCGGCGGTTGCTGCATTGGTTACATCGTAATACCCGGTCGGGCGCCCGCCGCAACATCGCGGCCCACTACGATCTGAGCAACGATTTTTTCGCGTTGTTTCTGGATGACACCATGACCTATTCCAGCGGGATTTTCGAGGAAGAAAATTCTACGCTTCGGGATGCGTCGATCGCCAAGTATGAACGGATCTGCAACAAGCTTCGATTGACCCGGCACGATCATCTACTGGAGATCGGTACGGGATGGGGCGGTATGGCGATCCATGCGGCCAAGAACTATGGCTGTCGAGTGACCACGACGACCATCTCCAAGCAGCAATTCGATCTGGCGGCGGAGCGAATCGCCCAGGAGCGATTAGAGGACCGAATCACGTTGTTGGCCGAAGATTATCGCGATCTGACGGGGCATTACGACAAACTGGTTTCGATCGAAATGGTGGAAGCCGTGGGGCACGAATACCTTCCGACCTACCTGCGGAAGTGTTCCGATTTGCTCCAACCGGACGGTCGGATGTGTCTGCAGGCGATCACGATCCCGGACCATCGATACGCGAGGTACCGTCGCTCGGTCGACTTCATCCGCCGTTACATCTTCCCCGGCGGCTGTCTGGTAAGCACGACAAACATCGGGCGGAGCTTGTGTCAGACCGATCTTCGCGTGTCTCATTGGGAGGATTTCAGTCTGGATTACGCCAAAACGTTGGCCTGTTGGCGAGCCAACTTCCACGCGAAGCTCGACGAGATTCGAGCCCTCGGGTATTCGGAATCGTTCTTGCGAATGTGGGATTATTACCTAAGCTACTGCGAGGCTGGTTTTCGCGAGCGGTTGACCGGGGTATCGCAGATCGTGTTTTCCAAACCTGCCGACAGGCGTTCTTTCCTCACCCTTTAATCGAAATCCATCATCGTGCACCCCTTGCAACAAATCGTCATCGCGTCCATCGCCATTTCCGTAGGGATGAGCCTTCTTTGGTGGGTCCAGCGGCGAACGGGTAATGCGGGGATCGTGGACATTGCCTGGACGGCCGCCATTGGGCTGGCGGCCGTGTTCTACGCTGCTACGGGGACCGGTGATACGTACAGTCGCTGGGCAGTCGCCGTCTTGGGCGGTGTCTGGTCCGCTCGGCTGACATGGTATCTGTTTCGTCGAGTTGTCGGTCATCCGGAAGAAGGTCGTTATGCCTCGCTTCGCACTGGGTGGGGCGATCAGGCGGATCGACGGTTCTTTTTTTTCTACCAGATGCAAGCCGCTGCGGCCATCTTTTTTTCCATGCCCATGCTGCTGATCGCTCATCGAACGCAGGAAGGTTGGTCCTGGTTGGATGGGCTGGGTTTTGTGCTCTGGATGGTCGGGATCGCAGGGGTGACCGCTTCCGATTGGCAACTGGCCGCGTTCCGCAAGCGATCCGAGAATCGAGGCAAAACATGTCGTCGCGGTTTATGGCGATATTCGCGGCACCCCAATTATTTCTTCGAGTGGTTGCATTGGTGCTCCTACGTGCCGCTGGCCATCGGAGCCACGGCCGGTTGGCTGTCGATCCTGGTCCCGCTTGTTCTGCTGTATTTCTTCTTTTACGTGACGGGGATCCCGCCGACCGAAGCCCAGGCGGTGGCAAGTCGCGGTGAGGAGTATCGGCGGTATCAGCGCACGACCAGTGCCTTTGTGCCATGGTTTCCGAAGAAGGAGGTGGCAGAATGAGTCTGATCGGATGGGCCGAACGAGGTTGGATGCCAGACGGGCTGGTCCGCATCGGCATTCGACGGCTGCTGAAGCGGCGGTTGCAGCGGGAAGACTGTTTCGATCCACAATCACGCCGCGAAGCATTGCGCGAGTTGATCGCCCAGTTGCGGGCGGGGCCTTTGGCGCTGGCGACCGATCTGGCGAACCAACAGCATTACGAGGTGCCGACGGCCTTCTTTCAGCGCGTGCTGGGCGAGCACAAAAAGTACAGTTGCTGCTACTACGATCGTCCGACCACACCGTTGGCCGAAGCGGAAGCGGCCATGTTGAAGCTGGCTTGCGAGCGAGCGGAGATCGCCGACGGGATGGAAGTGCTGGAACTGGGATGTGGTTGGGGTTCGATGTGTTTGTGGATCGCGGCCCACTATCCCCGTTGTCAAATCCTGGCCGTTTCCAATTCGAATACCCAGCGGCAGTACATCCAGGATCAGTGTCGTGAGCGGGGTCTGACCAATCTGGAAGTTCAAACGGCGGACATGCGAGAGTTCGCCACTTTGCGAACGTTCGACCGAGTCGTCTCGATCGAGATGTTCGAACACATGCGAAATTATCAGTTGTTGCATCAGCGGATCGCCGGATGGCTGCGGCCCGAGGGCAAGCTGATGGTGCATATTTTCTGCCATCGCCAGTTGGCCTACGAATTCGAAACCGAAGGCGAGGACAACTGGATGGGCCGCCACTTTTTCACCGGCGGACTGATGCCTTCGGACGATCTGCTGCTGCATTTTCAAGACGATTTGGCGATCGAGGACCATTGGACGTTCAACGGCAATCACTACGCGCGGACGTGCGAAGATTGGCTGAAGAACCTGGACGGCCATCGCGATGAACTGTTGAGCGTCTTTGCCGCAAGCGGTTGCCCGGAAACACCAGCCATCCAGCTACAACGGTGGCGGATGTTCTTCATGGCATGTGCGGAACTGTTTCGTTACGGCAGCGGGGATCAATGGTTCGTCTCTCACTACCGTTTCCGACTCCGAGACGCAAATATCCGATCCCAGCAATAAGCTCCCGCCCCCCGATCCGAATGACGGTACAGTTCTACAAGGCGACCAGTAATGGCGTGGTCTCCAAGCAGGACAACAACCTGGCGAATCTGCTCGCCCACGCCATGCTTCGACCTTTGACCGACCGG
>REEF01000851.1 GCA_007695205.1 Planctomycetaceae bacterium | reverse complement strand
CCGCCATGAAGATGACCACCGAAGAAGCTTTTGTCAAAACGCTGCAATTGCATGGCGTGCAACACGCCTTTGGGATCATCGGATCGGCGATGATGCCGATTTCCGACATTTTCCCGGCTGCTGGCATCACTTTCTGGGACTGCGCGCACGAAGGATCCGCTGGCATGATGGCCGATGGCTACACCCGCGCCACCGGCAAGATGTCGATGATGATCGCCCAGAACGGCCCCGGTATCACGAACTTCGTCACCGCCGTCAAAACCGCGTACTGGAACCACACACCTCTCCTGCTCATCACGCCGCAAGCTGCCAACAAGACCATCGGCCAGGGTGGTTTCCAGGAAATGGAGCAGATGAACGTGTTCAAGGATTGCGTCGCCTATCAGGAAGAGGTCCGTGATCCGACCCGCATCTGCGAAGTTCTGGCGCGTGTGATTGCCAAGGCAAAACGTCTGTCCGGCCCGGCCCAGATCAACATTCCCCGCGACTTCTGGACGCAAGTGGTTGATATCGAAATCCCGGAGCCAGTCGAGTTTGAAACCAGCCCCGGCGGGACCAACTCCATCACCAAAGCCGCCGAGATGCTGTCAGAGGCGAAGTTTCCGGTGATCCTGAACGGTGCCGGTGTCGTGCTGGCAACAGGCGGCATCGAAGCGTCGCGCGTTTTAGCAGAACGGCTCGATGCACCTGTCTGTGTGGGCTATCAGCACAATGATGCTTTCCCTGGCAGCCATCCGCTCTTTGCCGGGCCTTTGGGCTACAACGGCTCCAAGGCAGCTATGGAACTGATCAGCCAGGCAGATGTCGTGCTGGCGCTTGGCACAAGGCTGAACCCGTTTTCGACCCTACCCGGTTATGGCATGGATTACTGGCCGACCAACGCCAAGATCATTCAGGTCGATATCAATCCCGACCGTATCGGGCTGACCAAAAAGATCACTGTGGGCATCGTGGGTGACGCAGCCAAAGTCGCGCAGAGCATCACTGCGCAATTGTCCCCGAGTGCCGGCGATGCTGATCGCACCGAACGTAAAATACTGATTGGGCAGAGGAAGTCGGCTTGGGCGCAGGAATTGACGTCCCTCGACCACGAGGAAGACGATCCCGGCACAACCTGGAACGAACGTGCCCGTGCACGGCGCCCTGATTGGATGTCGCCGCGGCAGGCATGGCGCGCCATCCAGTCAGCATTGCCTGAGGATGCGATCATCAGTTCCGATATCGGCAACAACTGCGCCATCGGCAACGCTTACCCATCCTTTCCGAAAGGCCGCAAATATCTGGCGCCAGGATTGTTTGGCCCTTGTGGTTACGGCCTTCCCGCAATCATCGGTGCCAAGATCGGCCAGCCGCAGGTACCGGTAGTCGGTTTTGCAGGCGACGGGGCATTCGGGATAGCCGTCAACGAACTGACCGCAATCGGCCGAGATGAATGGCCGGCGATCACCCAGATCGTGTTCCGGAACTATCAATGGGGTGCCGAGAAACGCAATTCGACCCTGTGGTTCGACGATAACTTCGTGGGAACGGAGCTGGACATCAAGGTGTCCTTTGCGGAGATCGCCAATGCCTGCGGCCTGAAAGGTGTACAGGTCAAGACCATGGCAGAGCTCACGGACGCACTGCGTACCGCGATCCATGATCAGATGAACAACAACACCACGACGTTGCTGGAGGTCATTCTCAACCAGGAACTGGGCGAGCCATTCCGCCGCGACGCAATGAAAAAACCTGTCCGGATTGCAGGCATCTCATCAGCTGACATGGCGGCTGAGTAGCGCCACCGTTCAACCGCAGCGCTTGCGCGGTGGGCGACACTGGCAACAACGTTGCTGGGTTCTCCCACCCTGCGGGACGGCTCAGCGTTTGTCCTCTCGGCGGACACCATCGCGTCCAGCAACCTTGTGAAAAACCTGGTCTTGCCCACCACTGGCGGACACCGGTGATGCGGCCTTGGCCACCTCCGCTCGATCTGGTCGAGAAGCTCTCCAAGCGTGCCATTCTCGGCCTCGAGCTGCTGATTGCGCGCGGCGAGTTTGTCGAACGTCAAGTGCAGAAAAACTGAAAATACAGGCTAATCTTATATCCGTTCAGGCTGCGGACGAGTACGGCGAATACCATCTTATGCGGCGTTTTGGATCTCCAGGTCCAACCCTTCTACCAGGCCTTCGAACTCTATACGGCTCAGCGCCACCGATTCCACACGGCGCCCATGACGGACGCTGAACTGTCCTTGTTCCAACCGCTTCGACCAGATGCAGAAGCCATCCACGTCGAAATAAAGCAGCTTCAACTGGGTGCAGCGGCGATTGATGAAGACGAAGCCCTGTCCGCTCAGCGGCTCGTGACCAAGATGATGCTTGGCCAGAGCAAGGAGGCCGTCATACGACTTCCTCATGTCCGTCGCCGCCGTGAACAGCCACAGCCTCATGGGCTGGGTCCGCATCAGCCCACCTTGCGGATCGTCAATCGCTGGCCGTCGCCGAGGTCGAGATTGATGGCCCAGCCGTTGCGAGCAGCCTCAACCTCGGCAAGCGCTTCCGAATCCGGCAGCGCCTGGATAGGCGTGAACAGCGGTCGATCCTGTTCAACGCCCCGCTTAATGATCGGGACACCACCCAACTTGCGTTTCCAGTACGTGAACCTGCCAACTGCGAGGCCTTCGGCTTCGCAGAAGCCCCTCTGGGACAGGCCGCTCGCGGCTTGCTGTCCAATCAGTGCGGACCATTCCAACGCGCTGCGACGCTGCCGAACTTGTGTGCTCATGTGTAATCTTCTCTGCCTGATCGATGTCGATGGCAGGAAGCTTACGGGCGGAGTTCGATGGCCAGAAGGACGTCTCAGAATGGCCGGTTACAGTTGTACAGCAGCGCGGAACTCAACCCGAGTTGGTCTGCGGGGTCGTTGACCCCAACCTTCTCGGCCAGCCGAGGGGCCTCGGATTGGAGCGCCGTGCTGTACCGCTTCCAGGTCGTCTTGGATTTCGATGTTTGGGCCATGGATGACCTCTGAAGCGAAGACTACTCGTTTACGGAAGGGCCAATCAGCTATGGGCAGGATCAGGATCAGCAGGACCGCGCTTGAGCACAGCGAAAACTTGTTGTCTAATCAACGCGACCTGAAGCTCTGAGCAACAGGTCGAATTCCACCCATCATGATTCTAAGCCCTTGAAGTTAACAACTATGAAAAACGTTTCCATTAGCGCAACTGGCTCTAATCTAAACAAACGCCGAACGCAGGAAGAACGCAAGGCCGAATCTCAACGCAAAATTATTCAAGCTGCTAGAGAGCTGTTTGCGCAACAGGGCTACATGCGAACCACCCTCAACCAGGTAGGCGCAGCAGCAGGTTACACCGGCGGGCTGGTCAGCCATCGCTTCGGATCAAAAAAAGATCTCCTAAAAGCGGTCGTCACGCACATCTCAAGCCGATTCCTAACGGACCAGCTTAAGCCGTCGATAGAAACCGGCAGTGCAGAGCAGGCAATTAGGAACTACATCGAAGTCTATCTCAAAGAGCTCACCGCACGAGAGAATCACATGCGCGCCCTGTACGTCATCATGGGTGAGGCCATAGGCGCAGTTCCAGAGATCCGGGATGAAATCGCACTACTCAATCGAAGAGCAAGAAGGCTTTTGGAGGATCTGGTCAAACAGGGGATTAGCACCGGCGAATTCAACAATAACAATGACCCCAAGGCTGCCTCTATACTGATTCTGGGAATGCTCCGTGGCATCACTATGCAGGCCTTGATTGACCGGAAATCAATCAATCTCCATCATTTGACGCCCCTGGTTCAGCGTCAGGTGATCATCGGTCTCAGCTGACGCGAACTTCCGCCTAACGCCCACCGCACCTATCGATGCAAAGCCCCGGTGTTCATCGTTTTTCCTTTATCAGCGAACTTCACCCGATCCACACAGAATCGACAACATGAGGGTTGACGCGGGTTAGGGAAGTGCTGATCAATTCTTTAGCTCCGGACAAGACAGTCTACCGCAGGCCTTCGTGGAGACGTCTGTGCAAAAAGCAGCCTAGATGCCAAACGCCGGCCGGAATCGATGGCGCACTCCAATGCCGGAGAGCCAACTTAATCAGAGCATTTTTTGTACAGCACCAGAAAATTATATCCGCAACAAATCCTTAGACATACCTATCTGTACTCGCCCAGTACTTTTGACGGATCATCTTCTTGTCAATCTTCCCGACTGATGTGCGAGGAATGTCAGCCGTAAACTCCACACTCTTTGGCGACTTGACGCTTCCGATAAGGTCTTTCGAGTAAGCGATAACCTCGTCCTCCGTTAGTACACAGTCAGAATCCGTTTGAATAACGGCTTTGACCTCCTCACCCCAGCGCTCACTTGGCACGCCGACGACCACAGCAACGCTTATCCCGGGGATCGACATCAGAGCCTGTTCCACCTCACTCGAATAGACGTTGAAGCCGCCAGTTATAATCATGTCCTTCTTACGATCAACCACATATAGGTAGCCATCCTCGGTGAGATACCCGATATCGCCGGTCAAATGCCATCCATTGAGTCGAATCTGTTCCGTTTCCTCCGGGTTCATGTAATACCCTTCAGACACCATCGGGCCTTTCACGGCAATTTCGCCTAGTTCATTGGGTGGCAACACGTCGCCTTCGTCATTGAGAATCGCGATCTCTGAGATGCACGTGGCCTTCCCAACGCTCAAGAGTCGCGAATCGGGCGCGATGGCACCATCAATAAAATGATCCTTCTGGCTCAGGCTCGAAATGAACATAGGACATTCTGTCTGACCGAAACCGCCACGCATAACGGGACCGAAGACTTGAATCGCCTCGCGTATTTTTTTCGGCGCCATGGGCGCTGAACCGTATCCGATCGCCTTCAAGCTCGAGTAATCAAACTCCCGGACGTTAGGCTGATCTAGGAGAGAATAAATTCCTGTCGGAGGAAGGAAGAAGTCAGTAATGCCTTCGTCTTGTATGGTATTCAGAACCCGTTGTGGGTCCACTTGGTCAAGAATGACAAAGCGAGCACCCGAAGACATGGACGTCAGCGCAATCCGGCCAGCCACGTGCGTCATCGGCGCAGCACACATTACTACAGGATCGTACCCACCATAACGCTGCCTCATGCCGTAATCCAAGGCACAGAAATTTCGGTTCGTTAGCATGACGCCCTTCGGCCGCCCGGTGGTGCCCCCCGTCGACGGAATGGTGATCATGTCACTGCCAACCACGCGCACCTCCGGCACACTGGCGCCGGTCAGCGACAGAAAATCACCAATTTTGAGAGGCGCCATTGGTCCGTCATCGATATCCACTATCAACAGATCTGAACCAAGACGACCAGCAGCATCAGTAGCGACATCGGCAAAGGAGCTTTGGTAAAACAGTAATTCACAATCGAAAAGCTCAAGTGTATCAATATTGTCACGGACGGAATTTCTTGGGTTGATTGGAATCCATACCCCGCCCGCTCGGAGCAGGCCGAGCGCGGCTATAAAAGAGATAGCCGAGTTCGTACTATAAACCGCCCCTTTCATTCCTTTCTTTAGTCCGCGCGATATCAATCCCCGTGAAATGCGTCCGGAAAGATCCGCTACCTGTGCATACGAAAATGAATGCGCGCCAAACTTCAGACAGGTTCGCGCTGCGTGCGTTTGAAGGGCGTCTTCCAAAATCTCGATGAACGACTTGTCGAACTGGAATTCGGTCACAACTTCCCCTCCTTATGATTCGCATCAGCTAAAGCATAACGATTCGCTCTGAACTAAGGCCTATTTGATCTGGGACCGGGCTGGCTTACATAACTATCTGACTCG
>REEF01000817.1 GCA_007695205.1 Planctomycetaceae bacterium | reverse complement strand
CGTCCGTATCGCCCTCGGACCAACAGCCAGGGAGCGCCGGGACCGAGACGCTGATCCCCTCGTCGGTTCTGTGGAGCACAACTTGGTAGCGCATAGACACCCCCCCAACTCATCATACCCGAACTGCCCCTGCGAAGTCTGGATCGGGCTATTTCCGCGTCATCCTATCACAACACGGAAGCGGTGGCAAGCAGTTTTTGCGTCCCTGGAAAAGGGGACGGGGGTCTTTTCTGCGCACCCGCGAGAATGCCGCCGGTTCATCCGGGGCGCCCCAAAAGTGGCGAGTCTCGACCTGCAACGTTTGCTGACGGTAGCGATCACATCAATGCTCCGTGTTTCCGCGTGCTCGTTCCAGTTCCTGGACCAGGGTGTTGTAGTTGGCCAGACAGGCTTGCATGGCCTGCTGCAGATGGGCCAGTTGCTGGTTCTGGGTATCGGCCGCGTTGGACAAAGGTTGCAGCCAGCGGTTCATCAGATCGAATTGGCTGCGGATGACATCCAGGATGGATCGGGGAACCGAGTGCCGGACGATCACTTTTTGCGGCGGCGGTTCGGTCGCGGTTGCTTCCGGGGTCCGCAGCGAGCCACCTTCGGCAGTGACTTGCTGGACGGACGTGCCGATCGTTTGCAGGCTGCCGCTCAGATCTTTCAGGTGCTGCAGCATGGCGCTCAGGAACAGATCGCGTTGCTGGGTGTCCTGGGCGGCCATGTGCTGGACGCCCGTGCCGAGCGCTTCGCGGATGTGGTACAGGCCGTCGTTGAATTCACGCAATTGGACGATCACCTGGCCGACGGCATCGCCTGAGTCGACGCCCTGCATCTTCAGGTTCTGCTGGAACGTGCGTCGGATATCGGCCCACCGCTGCGTTTCTTCCGGATCCAGCCAGCCTTGCATCTCTTTGAATTTCAGCAGGTTGGATTCGGTGTTGCTGGTCAGGGTTTGGGCGTCGTTTTCGTAGTTGGAAAGGATCAGCGTCTGCAGTTCCTGGTCGTTCATGATCGGCAGCACCTTCTCGGCGATGCGGTTCATGTTGCGGTACGAGCCCTGCAGCAGGAAGGCCGGTTCGGTGCGGTACTGGTCGGCCTGGGCGGCCGAGCGGATGTACTGCTGGTTGACTCGCAGCACGACGTCGCGGACAACCATCAATTTTCGCATGGTGATGACGAACTCGTTGATCTCTTCCAGCGAGTAGTTCCCTTCCAACTCGACGCCTTCGACGCCCGGTTGCTGGGCCATGCGGATGATGCCGTAGACGTCTTTCTGGCTGCGGCTGGCCAGCTTGCTGAGCACCGGACTGCTGGTCAAGCAATTCTCCAGGTAGCTCATCTCGAAGGCTTCGCGCGTTTCGCCGATGATCTCGCCCAGGTTGTAGATGTCGGCTCGGTTGGCCAGCATGTCGGGGATCTGGAACAATTCGCCGCTCTCGGTGTACGGATTGCCGGCCATCACGACGCAGACTTTACGGCCGCGCAGATCGTACGTGCGGGTGCGCCCTTTATAGACGCCTTCGATCTTGCGTTGGGCATCGCACAGCGAGATGAACTTCTGCAGCAACTCGGGGTGGCAATGCTGGATGTCGTCCACGTAGATCATGACGTTATCGCCCATCTCCAGCGACAGGTTCAGCTTCTGCAGTTCTTCGCGAGCGGCGGCGTTGGGCGCTTCGTCGGGGTCCAGCGACGTGACTTGGTGTCCGACCGCCGGGCCGTTGATCTTCATGAAGATGATGCCCAACCGATTGGCGATGTATTCCATCAACGTGGTCTTGCCGTAGCCGGGCGGCGAGATCAGCAGCAGCAGCCCCATACGATCGGTCCGTTTGGCCTCGCCCGCCACACCGATCTGTTTGGCCAGGTTGTCGCCGATCAGCGGCAGGTAGACTTCGTCGATCAACCGATTACGGACGAACGACGTGAGCACAGTGGGACGGAATTCTTCCAGTCGCATGCCGTGCCGCGCCTGGTCGACCAGCTCTTTTTTGCGCTGGACGTAACGCTGGAATCGCGGGACGACATCCTGCTGGTACTGGCCCAGCTTGGTCAGGAAACGATTGTAGTTCAAGTGATAGCGACCGCCTTCGATGGCGGAGTGCGAGCCGACCAGTCCGGTCAATTCGCGTGAGACGATCCCTGCGACGACCTGCTGCGGATCGAAGGTTTCGCCCATCAGGATCTCGACGATCTCGTCGGTGTACTCCAGTTCCTCCTCGTCGATACCCGGACGGTGTTCCAAAAACGAGCCGACCCAGTCGCGCAGGACCAGCACGGTGCTGAGCGGATCCTCCCGGACGGCAGCCAGCGACTGCTGGAAGCGGTCTTCAAATCCGGTCTGCCGAAGATGGTTTTGGAAGGCTTCGTGCTGATCCGCCGCATGGCGGCTGATGACCCATTGCGCGCCACCGCTCAATTCGCAGAACAGGTACTCGGCTGCCTGGTCGACCCACCACGCCGGGAACAGATCGGACGATTGAACGAACTCGGTCAGCATTTCGCGCAGACCTTGCAGGTACTGGGTCTGGGCGGTCGCTGCGGGGAACAATTCCGCGACCGTCCCGAACCCGCTCAATTTTGCAGCCATCCGCTCTTTGCGTTGGGCTTCTCCGAAATGCTGCCAGAAGATTTTGCCAAGGGCTCGAGCCCGCGTGGGAAAACGCAACAGACCGATCGTGGTTTTCATCTCCAGCAATGCTCGCAGCAGCAGAGCCGCGTCGTGGTCGTGGACGCCTTTCGAGTAGGCTTCGTGGTATCGCGGTCCCATGAAACGCTGGACGAAAGCCATCATTTGCTGCTGGTCGCCCTGCAATAGATCGGCGATCGCGGGCAGTTCCGTCTGCTGCTGGCTGGCCGGCAGCGACAATTGTTGCAGCAATTGGTACGCCAGGTATTCACCGCGATACACGCGACGATCCTCCGAAACGACCTCCTGTTGCCACACGTCGCGGGCCGCCAGCAGTTCGGGATCCTCGATCGGTTCGAAGAAATTCGTGCCGGTCAGATGCAGGAACATCTGACCATCGCGGAGCACGTTGGTCAGGTCCAGAGCCTGGGCATTGACCGAAAACTGGTGCTTGCCAAAGCGGATGATCATCGCACCATCGACGAACAGATCCTGGCGGTCCTTCAGTTGACGGACGGCATCCTCCCGCAGCGTCTTCAAGCGACTCTGGATATCATCCGCCTTGACGACATCCCCCAGCTTCTGCAATTGTTCGACCAGATCGCGGATCTTTTCGATCATCAGATCCGAGGCGAAATAGGCGTGGATATCGTTGATCGATTCCAGGGCATCGACCCGAGCCTGGATGCCTTTCAGGATACGGTCGGCGGCGCTGGTCAACGCGGCCGCGCGCCGGTTTCGTGCTTCGACCAGTTGCAGCTTGCGAGTCTCGAAGGCGTTGTAGACCTCCTGGCGTTTCTCCGTCAACTGCACGACGAACTCGTCGAATTCCGCGAAACGCCCTTCCAGTTCCTCCAGTTGGATCATGATCCGGGTCAGGAACTCTTCGCATTTTTCGGGCGTATCGGAAACGTCCAGGTAATTGACCACCCCTTGGTTCAGCAGCTTGATCTGCGAGTTGAACTCGGCCACACCTTCGACCGACATCAGGTCGCGGATCTGGCGTTTCAACGCGGCTCGAGCCGTATTGATCTGGACGAAGATCGCCGAGATGTTATCGACGATCGTGGTGCGATGCGTGGCGTCGTCGATTTTCAGGTTGCTGACGATATCGATCAGCATCTCCAGGTCTTGGGCGCCGCCGGCGATCTCCTCTTCCAGCTTGCGAGCATCGCTGACTTTGGCCAGAGACGGTACTCGCGCCGATTCTTCTTCGATGCGTTTCTCGAAAGGAGCCAGGGCGGCGGGCTGCAGCAGGAACTGGACGCAGCGCTGCGACAATCGCTCGGATTGCTCGATCACGTCCTGCTCCAATCGCTGGACCAGCGGTTCGTCCACGTAGCGCAGATCGCGCAGCGAGATGATTTCGCCGCGGATCGATCGCAGGTCGGCCAACGAGCGGACGAAATGGTCGATGTGATCGAAGCGTTGGCGATGGACGGCCGACAGGATCTCGCGGGTCTGGGTTTCGACCTGACGCGTCTGAGTCGCCGTGTGCTGTTTCAGCCGCGTAACTTTTTCGAATTCCTCGATCGCCGATTCCGCCGTGCCTCGGATCTCCAGCAGCACTTCCTGAAGCTGAAAACACTCGGGATTGCCGATCCAGAAATAGGTATCGCTGATATCCCCGGCCAGTTTGGTCAGGTCCACGTACCGGTTGGCATAGGAGTCTTCTCGAGCGATCAGCTTCAAGACTTCATGGCATTCGGCCATGCCGCGGACCAGGTCCCGGTTGCCGATCTTGAACAGCATCGAATCCGTTTGGGTCTCGGGGACAAAGTCCTCGCTGACGTACGGCGTCTGCCAAATCTGTAGCGCGTGATGCTTCTGCGGTTCCTGTTGGGCGCGAAAACAGATCAATTCACCCGCGGGAAAGATGGCCGCTCCATTGCAGCGCAACGGCGTTTCGACGTGCTGTTCGATCAGATTGTATCGCAGCAACACGTGGTCACCGGTCTCGCGGTTGTAGAATACGTACAAGAAGTCTTCCCCATTGGGAGCGGCCAGCCGACGCTCGAACAGCATGTCGGTCAGATCGCTTTCGAAGATCTTGCACTCGCCGCTCTGCAGGTAGTAGCCGTTGGAAAAGATAATCCCATGATCGTCGGGTAACAGCACGCAGGCGTGGGCGATCGAGTCCAGTCGCTGGGCCTTTTGGATCTTGTCGCTGTAGACGATGTAACGAAAATTGTTTTCCTGGTAGGGCCGGATCTTCAGCAGGATCAGGTTGCCGACGATCGCATAGTAGATCTCGCCGTCGTCCAGCGTCTGATCTTTATTCTCCACGTCCTCGGCGTAAATGCCTTCGCCCGAATCGGTGTTGTTTTCGATCTTGATGGTCAGATCACCGCCGACCGTCTCGACAAACACGCGGTCTTGGATCGACACATGCGGGTGCATTCCGTGGCGATGCTGGTCCCGGGTGGTCCGTTGCCAATCGAATTCGTATTGTGACGGGTAGCGGAATTCGTGATCGCTGCGATTGTCCAGATACACCAGGCGATCGCCCTGGATGGCCCATTTGAACGTCTTGATGTCCGTGACGCTCTTGCCCACACGGAAGACCATGAACAGATGAGGTCCGATCCTGGAGAATTTGGCGAAGACGGCATGTCGATAGTAGCGATAGATCTCCTTGAAATCGCGGACGAAGCGGGGATCGTCGATCAGATCCAGTCCCTGGCGAGCGAAGGTCTGGTCGTGGAATTCGTAGACCGCGAAGACATCGGCCAGATCGGTTTCGGTCTTCAGGCCCAGGTGCACGTTGTAGCCGAAAATGAAGTGATTACCGATCGCCACCATATCGCGCGGGACGCAGTTGTGATCGGTACTGATCCGTTCGGTGTTCAGCAAACGCGTCTCGATCGCCCCGAAGACCTGTTTGCGAGCCTCGTTCAGTTGATTCAGGCGATCTTGTAATTTCCTCGCCTGGGCGTTCAACCGATTGCGGATGATCTCGTAGGTACCGCCTTCGAGTTGGATATCCGGTTCGGAATCCGGCGCGTTGGATCCTGGGTCTGCCATCATTGCACGCTGTAGGAAAGTTTCGTTTGGGTTTCTAATGCGTCTTTGACAAGGAAGTCGCGGCAAGGGGTCGGGAGTCGTTTTCGGGGTCGGGAGTTGTTTCACGATTCATCGCGATGCGGGAAGGGCTACGCACCCCCAACACGCTGAAGCGTGAACTCCAACGCACGGGGTCGGGGGTAGTGTT
>REEF01000792.1 GCA_007695205.1 Planctomycetaceae bacterium | reverse complement strand
ATCCGGCGCGATTCTCGGGAGTGATCCTGACGGGTTCCCATGCCATGGTGACCGAACATCAGGATTGGAGCCAACGCACGGCCGCTTGGATCCCGGCCGTCATCCGCTCGGCGACCCCAATGTTGGGCATCTGCTACGGTCATCAATTGGTCGCCCACGCGCTGGGCGGCAACGTCGGAAACAATCCGCGCGGCCGCCAATTCGGCACCGTCCCGATCGACAAACTCGCCTTGGCGGAATCCGCCTTGCTGTTCGCCGATCTGCCGGAACGTTTTGCCGCTCACACCTGTCATACGCAGTGCGTTCTGAGTCTTCCCACCGACGCGATCTGTCTGGCCGCCAGCCCCATGGACGCTCATCAGGCCTATCGCATCGGCGATTGCACGTGGGGCGTCCAGTTCCATCCCGAGTTCGACGAAATCGCGACCACAGCCTACATCGACCACTGTGCCGAGATCCTGCGAGCCCAAGGGGACGATCCCGTTCGATTAAGCGATACGGTCACCCCAACCCCCTGGTCCGAATCGCTTTTGAAGCGTTTCGCCACCATCGCCGTGACCCGAGCGTCGGATCTCACGTAGGACCGGCGAAACAATAAGTGTCGGACTTAGTTCGGTGGCATGCGACGCGAAGGGGTCGGGATGAAAGCTGTCCGATTCAGGGCGAACGGGCAGCGGGCAGAAAGATCGATGGCAGAAAGATGATCACTGGAAAATGATGGCTGATTTGGCAGGGCCTATACCCATTCGTAGAATTCGTCGGCACACAGGGTGGGGAGGCATTTCTTGATCAGTTTGGACAAGGGCTTCACGTATTCCAGGTCGATCCAATCATCGATGCTACCTCGGAAACACCAACGCTCGATGGAGAATAGGCGATTCTTCTCGTCGACCAATTGAAACCGAACGGCCCTTGAAAAGGTGGACGTCTGGGCGATGGTTTGTTTCATGAATTGCGTGGTGTGCTGCATGAAGCCCAGGATCTTTGCTGTGAATTCGGTTGCCGCGAGCGTGTTCTCCGCTTTCTGGACCGGGTTAAGCCCGCGGATCGAAGAGGTGACTTCAGCCCGCCTTTCGCCAATCGCGACACGAAATCAGGATTCGATACCGGGCGCCGCGTTTCGAGCTATCGCGGGGGCTCCTGCAGGCAAGCGATCCAGCACCTGGTCCATCGACGGTCGCAGGTCGGGATCGCGCTGCAGCATGTCGGCCAGCAACGGACGGTCTGCGGCGGGGATCTGAATCATCAGTTCCGGGGCCAGATCTTCGCTGCGGAGTCGTCGGAGCAGCCTGACCACCGAATCGGCGGACAGGGCGGATCGGCCGGTCAGCATCTCAAACCAAATCAGCCCGAAGGTGAATACATCGCTGGCAACCGTCGGACACTTGCCGGCCGCCTGTTCGGGCGACATGTACGCCGGCGTGCCGGTGACCCCGCAATGGCCCGCTGCCTCCGTCGTGTGATCGGCCAACGTCTCGTCCGGATCGGGCTCGTTGGCGAAATCGCCGGATGCGGCTACCGTCGATTGCTCTGCAACGTTTTCCAACGCATCGACGGGCGCATGCAACTGACCGGCCAGGCCGAAGTCCAGGATGGAGGCATTGCCGTCGCGTCCGACGATCACATTGGCTGGTTTCAAATCGCCGTGCACTACCTGTTGGGAATGAGCGGCGACCAGCCCCATGGCGATCTGGCGAGCGAGCATGTCGGCGTCGTCGCGTGACAGCCCTTGTTCGATCAAACCTTCCAACGTCCGACCCTCCAGGTATTGCATGGCGATCAGCGGCAGCCCATCCTGTTCGGCGACCGAATAAACCGTGCAGACCTGGGGATGATCCACCCTGGCAGCCGCCCGAGCCTCGGCCAGGATCGCATCTCGCGATTCCAACACATTGCGTCTCAGCACCTTCAGCGCTACCATTCGCTCCAGCCGCAGATCCCAGGCGGCGAAGACCGTACCGAACGTGCCGCCACCCAAGCGGTGCCGGATACGATAGTGGCCCAAAATGCGGCCCGGCTTCAACGCTCGTTCCGGATCGATCGTCCCGTCGGCCCGAGTCCAGCTTGCAGCGCACAGGCCGCCCGTCTGCAAGGCATCCAACACGCGGAGTACCTCGTCCGGGCTACGGCCGACATTCAGGTTATGGATGACCGCATACTGCAGGATTCCATCCAGATCGATCAGGAACAGCCCTCGCGTGGCGACCTGCTTCTCCTGGTCCCACACACCGTAATCCCGGCACACACGGCCTTCGGGATCGGATGCCAAGGGGAACTGCATCGGCCCCAATCCGCCGTCGGAGGCCGGTGTCCGCAACCATTCCCAATGCAAGGACACCGGGTCGACGCTGATGCCCAGCAGATCGCAATTGCGATGAGCGAAATCGAGACAGCGGGCGCTGAACGACGTCAATTCCGTGGGACAGACGAAGGAAAAGTCACGTGGATAGAACATCAGGGCCAGCCAACGCCCCGCATGATCCCCCAGCTTGATCGAGCGTCGTTGTTCATCGCGCGCGTCGGCGCACGGGAGCTTGAAATCAGGGGCGGGGTAGCCAACTCTTGCTGTCACTGTCATCTTACCCCCCGTATCAGATCCCTGGCTGCCGATCGATCGGCAGCGTTCTTCTTGGGCCGAGCGTTCACGGAAACTACTGGCCCAGGATCTTTACCAGGACGCGTTTGCGGCGGCGGCCGTCGAACTCGTAGTAGAATATGTGCTCCCACGGCCCCAGGTGCAATTTGCCGTCGGTGATGGCCACCACGACCTCGCGTCCCATCACCTGCCGTTTCATGTGGGCATCGGCGTTGTCCTCGCCCGTCCGATTATGATGGTAACGGTTCGGCGACGCATCGAACGGCGCCAGTTTCTCCAACCACACCTCGTAATCGTGGTGCAGGCCCGATTCGTTGTCGTTGATGAAGACCGACGCGGTGATGTGCATCGCGTTGACCAAGACGATGCCGTCCTGCACCCCGCTCTCGTCCACCAATCGTTCCACTTCCCGGTGAAGAGACACGATCGCCCGCCGCTGAGGCACATCCAGCCATAGTTCTTTGGTGAGTGTTTTCATGACGGAGAGTCTACGTGCACCCCAGCAAGATTTCAATCCCCCAAAAACGACTCGGAGCACTGCCTCACGGTTCGGCTGCCGGCTCCTTCTTGCCGCCGCCGAACAGGTTGAACCGCGGCAACTGGATCTTGGGTCTTTCATGCGGCTTTCGCTGCAGGTCCAGCGCCGCACTTACCAGCACGCTGTCCGAAACCATGATCATCTCGGCGTCCAGTCCGCGGAACCAGTCCAGCAGCGGAGCGGCGTAATCTGCCGGGCGTTGCTGGCGTCCACCAGGCAGCCATGCCGTAGAACTCCAAAGTCCGTGCTGCTCGTTCCATTGGTATTCGCCACCCAGGGAACAGACCAAGTTGGCGTCCAGAAGAAACTCGGCCTGCTCCAGCGCCTGATCGCCGGGGATACCCAGTTGCTGTGACATGGTATGCAGCAGCTTGGCATTGCCCAACGACGCCAAGTAGGCTCGACCATACGTCAGGTTCTTGACCCAATCCTGAAGAGCGGCTTGCGACACATCGCCGACATACAGCCGGATCTGCGCGTCATCGGCCACTTCTTGTGGAGCCAGTTGTGGAGTCACATGAGCCAGCAGGGTCGGGTCCATCGCCAGCGCCGAGAAATCCAGCCACTGACGCCGCCAGACCCCCAACAACATTCGCGAATAGCCCGCCGCGTCCGGCGGACCACCGCCCAGCCCGACAGGCAACCAGTCCAAAAAACCGGGCTTGGGCCAGGCGCCAAGATATCCCGGCGTCGTTCGCAGCAAGGTCAGGTATCCCAACAGCCCGCTGGGCGGCATGGCGCCCAGCGGAGCGTGATCCTGGATGCCCAGGAACAGGTGATGCACGGGGATCTGCGGCGAGAGCAGTCCGCCGCGAACGACGACCTGGGCCGTGATGATGTCGCCTTCGGCCGGCTGGATGCGCATCGAGGTCGGGGGGCCGATCAGCGAAACCATCCGTCCATACTTCTGCTGGACGAACGGAGAGACCTCCGCGTCGATGATGATCCGTTCCTGGTCCGGGCCGTCCAAAGCAAATCGCTTGATCCCCACCATCAACGGATCCATGCGCTGCCAAGTGCTCTCGTAATACGTCGCTTGCCGCGCCAGACGTGCGGCTTCGGTGGGCGAAACGCCCTCGATCACAATATCCGGCACCGGCGTGAAACTGCCGCGTGCTCCGCGGAGCGAATCACCGATCATCTGATCGTTGATGATCGGTTGGCTGCCGTCCACCCGCCGACCGAAATCCGTCGGCAGAAAGCCGCCTTGAATTAACGACTCGATCGAATCGGACGCCAGGCCTTCGCCCGCAGCAGCCCAATCGGCCATCAACAGCAATTCCAGGTCCGTGGCAGCTCGCAGACGGCGAGCCAATTCGACCTGATATTGGGGACTGAGCAGCCCTTGCTGGAACGCGGTGCCCAGGTAGACAAAGATCGTATCCTCGCGATCGGTCGGCATCCTGGTCCGCGCATGCCGGAATTCGTCGCTGACGCCCAGCGACCCCAGCCCGTCTTGTTCGCCGACGGCCAAAAACCGCTCCGCGATGGTCTGGCTGGTGGTGACCAGATGATAATCGCCGTCGGACACGTAGAAGGAACGGATTCGATTATCAGGTGTCGACAACAACGAAACCTGACGTTCCCCGATCTGTATTTTGGACTCGGTCGCCCCCGCATCGCGTTCTTCTCGCAGGACTGTGCTGCGTTGTCGAGCCAGGTCGGCGCCCAGCAGACCCGTATTGCGGGCGCGAAACAGGACCCCCAACGCCGGGCCGTCCTGGAGAAAAAGATCGCGGCCGATCAACGCGACATCCGCGATGATCGTCGGACCCAGCACCTCGGCCATCGCCGAAGTGCGTAAGGCCAACTGTCGAGGAAACCGCTGGCTCAACCCGGCATCGTAGCCGCGCAGTGTCACCATCCGGCTGATATCGCCCCCGTAATCTCGTTGTAGCCGATCCAGCCAGAGATAATTCTCGAAGTTGCCGAACCGGACATAAAAGCACTCTTCGGGCACCCGCATCGCGATCGGCTCGATGTCCACGTCTTCGGCGATCTCCAACGGTGGCAGCGGACTCCACCGCAGATCGGGTGGCAGGGGGCTCAAAACGCCCTCAGATCGGTCGCCTTGTCCCAGCGTGCTGCGCCGTAACGTCGCCAGACGCAAGCTTTCCACCCCCGTCACCAGCTCGAGCGTCTCGTACGGTTCACCCGGCGCCGTGTCCTGCGTGCGGCTGAGCAACGGCGGGGCTAATTCCAAACGTCGCGAAAGCATCGCTGTCAGGTAGGTCTGGACCAGGGGTGGAAAATCGCCTTGCTGAGCCTGTTGACGAGCCTGCGAGTTGAACTCGCGCCACCAACGCTGCAGCAACCGATCGAAGGCTCGCGGATTCGGGGCAGCGGAAGGTCGGACAACCAAGCGCTGGGCCGTCGGCGATGAAATCGTCAATTCCAGCGGATCGGTGCCGGTAAATAAAAATAGGATCGTCGTCGAAGAGCCAAGATTCCCCTGGCCGCCACCCCCGAGCACCCCCTCCAATAGGCCGCCGCGCAACAGTCGGCCGCCCGGCCGCACGCCACCCGGGGCATCCGCGCCCAGCACTTCGCCCAGCAACCGCCGCACGGCTCCGGTCGAGAACACCGGATAATGGGTTCGACCATCGCGTTCCCGCAGGAACACCCCTTCTGTGTCGGCTGCCCACGTTGATTCGTCCGGTCGAATCGAAACGGTGATCGCCCCGACACCAAACGGT
>REEF01000845.1 GCA_007695205.1 Planctomycetaceae bacterium | reverse complement strand
CGACCAACCCTATGGAAACGAGCTTGCCCGAAAACGACTCCCGACCCCGCCCGCCGGTTCCACCACGAAATACCTAGGCGGGTGCTTGCACGAGGAGAGGTGTTTCTCACGCAGCACGAACCGTTCCGTGACGGGCAGCAGTCTACGGGGAAGTATAAGTCGCCTGTGGCTCGATTGTCAACGGGCTCGCGTGCTTTCCGAGCGAGTTTGTGCAGGATCGGGCCCGCCGGCGAAGTCGATTGGGGCCTAAACCAAAAAGAAAACCTCGCACTGCTGCGACAAGTCGCCACACTCCAAGATGCTCAGGCGATCACGTCGGTGACCACCCGGCCGAACTCGTCGGTTAGCCGCCAATCGCGGCCGGCGTGACGGTAGGTGAGCTTCTTGTGGTTCAGGCCCAGCAGGTGGAGGAGGGTGGCGTGGAAGTCGTGGGTGTGGACCGGATCCGCTTCGGGCCGCAGCCCCAGTTCGTCGGTCGCGCCGTGGACGTAACCCCGCTTGGCGCCGCCTCCGGCCAGCCAGCAGGTGAATCCCTCCCGCCAATGGCCGCGGCCGCTGGGATCGCTGTCCTCGAAGGGCGTGCGCCCGAATTCCGTGCACCATACGACGAGGGTATCGTCGAACATGCCCCGCTGCTGCAGATCCTGCAGCAGCGCTGCGATCGGCCGGTCGACCACTTTGGCCAGCTCGCCGTGGCGAGGCATGTTTGAGTGCTGGTCCCAGTTTCGGTTCGCGCCGGTATCGATCAGCTCGATGAAGCGCACGCCCCGCTCGGCCAGTCGGCGGGCCATGAGCACCTGCCAAGCAAAGCTGGAGTTGTCTCCCCGTCCGCGGACTCCGTACAGATCGAGCATCGCCTTCGATTCGCCCCTCAGGTCGAAGACCTCGGGGGCGACTTCCTGCAGGCTTTGGGCGGTGGTGAAGCTGAGCTTGCGGGCGGCCAGGTCGTTGACGTGCTCCCTGCCCTGCAGGTGCTGTTGGTTCAGACGCTCGAGCATCTGCAGTTCCTTGTTCTGCAGCCCGGCCGTATCGGCGTGGGGCGTCAGATGCGGGATCGGTTCGTCTCCGGGCGTGATCCGCACGCCCTGATGGTAGGCGGGCAAGAAGTGGGAGTCCCACACCTGGGCACCGGCATAGGGCTTGCGGGCCACGAAGGCCACGAAGGAGGGCAGGTTCGGATTCATCGTGCCCAGCGCGTAGCTCACCCAGGAGCCGATGCTGGGCCGCACCGACCCGTCCGACCCGCTGTGCATGTGCAGCGTCGCTTCGAAGTGGTCCCCGTGGTCGGCATGCATCGATCGGATCAGGCACAGGTCGTCCGCTCGATCCGCGATGTGGGGAAACAGGTCGGTCACCTCGATGCCGCTCTGGCCGCGCGGCTTGTGGGGCCACAACGCGGCCTTCCAGTTGCGGCCGTTTCGCACCGATGGTTGCCCGTCCCGCTTGTTGAGTTCCGGCTTGGGATCGAACGAATCGACGTGCGAGACGCCACCCGTCATGAAGAAGAAGATCACCCGCTTGGCCCGCGCCAGGTGGTGCGACGCCCGGGGCGCCAGCGGGTGACGTTCGGGGTCGCCTGCCCAGACAGGCTGGATGAGCGGCACGTGTTGTACGCCCGCGGTCAATGCCAGGCCGGACATCGACCGGAGCAACCACTGACGACGATTTAGATTCGTATCCTTCATGACAACCTCCGGTTCGTTTCGCGGGCGCGCCGTAGGACGGGCACTCCTGCCCGTCGCGTTCGATGTTGTTGATTAGTCGAGGTAAATGAACTCGTTGCTTGCAAACAGGATGCGAGCGACGCTGGTCCAGGCGGCCAAACGGCCGCCCCCTTCCGCCGACCCCGCGTACTGCTGCTCGTACTCCGCCAGGTAGGCGAGCATCTGGTCGCGTTCCTGTGGCGTGGGCGGACGGCCCAGCGCATGCTGGTAGCCCTGACGCAGACGCGCCGCCTCCTCCGGCTCGGCATCGAGCAAGCGGCGGGCGAACGCTCGTGCGTTCGTCTGGATGAAGTCGCTGTTCATCAAGAACAAGGCTTGCAGCGGCACCGTCGAAACGTCCCGCTGCCCCGTTGGGTAATTGGGATCCGGGCCGTCGAACAGTTCGATGAACGGATGGCGGTTCAGCCGCGGGCTCATCAGATAGACGGTCCGATGGTTGTGGTCGTAAATGTCGTTGAAGGGGTTGTGTTGTGTCAGTCGCTTGAAGGACTCCTCCGGGAATGGGTGCTTGGTGTGAGGGCGCCGGTCCAGTCGGCCGCTGACAAACAGCACCGCGTCCCGGATCGCCTCGGCCTCCAGGCGGCGCTTGTCGAATCGCCAGTAGTAGCGATTTTCCGCGTCGTGAGCCGCGTTTGCCTCGTGAGCCGCACTTGTCCGCTGGTAAGCCTGCGAGCCCATGATCAGCCGGTGCATGTGCTTGATCGACCAGCCGCTCTCGATGAACTCGGTTGCCAGCCAATCGAGCAGTTCCGGATGAGTGGGCGGCGAACCTTGCACGCCGAACATATTCACCGACTCGACAATTCCTCGGCCGAAGTGATGGTACCAGATGCGGTTGACCATCACGCGCGGCGTGAGCGGGTTGTCGTTCGAAGCGATCCAGCGGGCCAACTGCAGGCGCCCCGACTGCTGGGCGGGAATGTCGGGGATCGTGTCGTCCACGACGCTCAGAAAAGCGCGCGGCACGCGGTCACCCTGCCGGCGCGGATTTCCCGCCTGATGGATCCGGGCGTCTCGCCCGCCATCCTTGTCATCCGTGACCGCCCACGCCATCGGCACGGGGCCCTCGTGAGCGCGCACCTCGTCCAGCAGGAAGCGGACACGGTCCAGGCGGCGCGAATGTTCGGCCTCCGCCTGCTGGAGCCCGGCCAACGTGGCCTGATGGTCCTCTTCCAGCACCGCCAAGCGGGCCTCGAGCATCTGCTCGTCGGGCAGCCGCGGAACGAAGTGCTCGCGGTAGCGGTTGTGCTCCGTCCCCGCGTGCGGGTACCGCGTGCTTTGGAAGTAGCCGTAGAGGCTGTAGTAGTCGCTGGTCGGAATCGGATCGAAGCGGTGATCGTGGCAACGGGCACACGAGACGGTCATCCCCAGAAGCCCCTCGCCGATCGTATCCAGCGTGTTCTCGATGGTCAGATGGTGGTCCGAACCGTGGCGATTGCCGAACCTGCGGGACAGGGCGATGTAGCCGGTGGCAATCACCCGCTGATCGTAGCGATCCTCCGGCTCCTGGCTCGCCAGCAGGTCGCCGGCAATCTGCTCCACGAGGAATTGATCGTACGGCATGTCCTGGTTGAAGGCATCGATCACGTAGTCGCGGTACAGGTGGGCCTCGGGGATCGGTTGATCCGTCCCGTCGCCGCTGGTGTCTCCGTAGCGGGCGACGTCCAACCAGTGGCGGCCCCAGCGCCGGCCGTAGTCGAGCGAATCGAGCAGGCGGTCGACCAGTCGCTGGAAGGCGTCCGGCGATTCATCCTCCAGGAACGCGGCGATCTCTTCGGGCGTGGGAGGCAGGCCGGTCAAGCCGTAGGTCGCCCGGCGGATCAGGGTTCGGCGATCCGCTCGGTCTGCCGGCTGCAGGCCCTGCTCCCGCATGGCCTGTAGCAGAAACGCGTCGATCGGCGAGGAGGCCCCTTCCACCTGCGGCACGTCGGGTGCGGTGACCGGTCGGAACGCCCAGTAGTCCGCCCAGTGCTTGAGCCGCGAAAGCTCGTCGTCACTGGCGGCCAGATCATCCGGCCACACCGCTCCGTCCGCCACCCACCGCTCGAAGTGGCCGACCACGCGCTGGTCGAGCGGTTCGCCGGGCGGCATCTGAAATCGCTCGTGCTCGCCGCGGATCGCCTGGATCAGCAAGCTGCCATCCGGATCGCCCGCGACGATGGCCGCGCCGCTCGCCCCGCCCTCGAGCAGGCTGGCGAGGCTGCTGACGCGCAGCCCCCGTTCCACTTGGTTCCGACCGTGGCATTCCAGACAGGTGGACATCAAAACCGGGCGGATGTGCCGCTCGAAGAACCGAACCTGATCAGCGCCCGGCTCGGCCGCGCCCGCGTACGAGCTTCCCAGAAGTATTCCAAGCAGGACTACCAGGAAGGAAGGCGATCGAACTGCGCAAGCCTTGCAGTCTGTGGAAATAAGCATGGGAGTTTGGCTCCATTGGCTTCGTTATGATGCCTCCGGCAGGACGGTTTCTCCCCTCGATTTGCGGAGCCCGCGAATCCGCCGGCGAAAGCACAGTGCCTCACTGTCTGGCACGCAGGCAGCGGGCACGACGGCATCCAATAGGCAGTCTATCGCAACGAGCTGAACTGGCAACCGCCAATCGCCCGATTCTGCGAATGTTTTTCGGCATTTGCCCCAACGTAGGACCGATTGGCAATCCGTCTATCGCAGCCAGGCGTTCGGCTCTGGCATCGGCATGTCACGGACGGATTGTCAATCCGTCCTACTTGTTTAGTTACCGAGGTTGATATCCACTCCCGGGACCGCTTCCTTCAACTGGGCCGCACCTTGCTCGGTCACCTCCGTCTGCCAGAGGTAGAGCCGCTCCAGCGCCGAAAGACTCTCCAAGTGCTTCAGGCCCTGATCGGTCACCGGGGTGCCGTAGAGGTTCAGGTAGCGAAGGTTGTGCAGGGTCGCCAGATGCTCCAGCCCCGCGTCGGTGATAACCGTATTCTGCAGGGACAGCCGCCGCAAATTGGTTGCTCCGCTCAGCCGGGCAAGCCCTGCGTCCGTGATCGCCGTGCCCGCCAGACTCAGCTCATACAAGTTGGGCATCTTTTCGAGCAGGCCCAGATGCTCTTCGCTCACTTCGGTATCGGTAAGGCTGAAATCGACGCACAGCCAGTTGGTGCTCTGTGCGAGCCGCATCGCGATCGCGCCCGACGAGGCCACTTGGTTCATGGCCGCGATTTCGTCTTCGGTAACCTCCACCCCGGCCACCTCCACCCCAGCCACATCGTCCATCTCCGGCGCGGGGGGCGATCCGACAATGACGTCCGCCGGCCAAATCGCGCCCTGTTCGATCCACTGCCGGATCTGCTGCTGCTCCTCTTCGGTCAACGGTTCGCCCGTGGCCGGCATCACCATGAAATCATCCGGCGGCAGGATAATCCGCTCGTATATCAGGCTTTCTTCCGGCTTGCCCGGTACCACCGAGGGGCCACTGATGCCGCCGTCCAACAGCGACTGGAGGGAATCCACACGCAGCCTGCCCTGCTGATCGTCAGGGCCGTGGCAGTCCAGGCACGTCCGTTCCAACAGGGGCTTGATGGTCCCGATGAAGAAGTCGACCCCCTCCCCCGCCTGCTGCTGGGGATCGTGTTCCTGTTGCTGCGACGGACTGTCGCCGTCGCCAGCCTGCTGTGCTGCAAGTCCGGGAGCATTCAGTCCCACCGACACCAGGCACACAAGTGCCACGCTGTTGAGCATCTTCTGCCACTGCATCGATTCGGTCCTCCAGCGGCACATTAGAATCGGGAAAAGGAGAATCAATCCCCTTTTCCGTGACTGATAAACTGACTGATAACGGAGAAGGAATTTTGAACGACGTCCGCCAAGATTGCAACCCTACTGACCCGTTTGTTGGCGCTTTCTGCCATTTTTTATCTGACTTTTCCTGCTCATTTCCCAGGTGTTCTGGGGGGGTGGCCGCGGGCGTCGCCGTATTCCGGTATGTTTTATGGTGCAATCATCGTCGGGGACGGATGTGCGGATGGAGTTTGGCGATGGTGAAGACGAGCACCTGAGTTAACCAATCAAGAAGCTTTCCTTCTATCTTAGCCCGTGGTCCAAATAAGCACCCGGCCAGGTATTTCTTAGTGGAATCGGCGGAA
>REEF01000449.1 GCA_007695205.1 Planctomycetaceae bacterium | reverse complement strand
GAAGAGAGGCTGATCGGCGAAATCGTGCGGCTCTCCGGCGATCTGGCAACGATTCAGGTCTACGAGAATACCAACATGTTGAGTCCGGGTGCTCCGGTCCGCAGGACGGCCGCCCCGCTGTCGCTGCAGTTGGGGCCCGGGCTGGTCGGAAATATCTACGACGGCATCCAGCGGTCGCTGCCCGAAATGCACCACGCCAGCGGTGC
This sequence comes from Planctomycetaceae bacterium, assembly GCA_007695205.1. Classification (GTDB taxonomy): domain Bacteria; phylum Planctomycetota; class Planctomycetia; order Pirellulales; family Pirellulaceae; genus SKKK01. The sequence goes on along the minus strand of REEF01000449.1, from coordinate 5,635 downwards.
CTGGATCGTGCGCGGCGAAAAAGTCCCGCCGCTGGACGTCCAGAAATCGTGGACGTTCCAGCCCACCGCGACCCCAGGCCAAACCATCACCGGCGGCCAGGTGCTGGGCGAAGTGCCCGAAACGCCGCTGATGCGACACCGGATCCTGGTTCCGCCCGATGTCTCCGGAACGCTCCGGACCCTGGCGCCCGAAGGTTCGTATACCTTGCAGGATGTGATCGCCGTGGTCGATACGCCGCAAGGCCCGCGGCAACTGACCATGGTCCAGCAGTGGCCCGTTCGCAGGCCTCGCCCGATCCAAAGCCGCCGCCGCATCACCGAACCGCTGGTGACCGGCCAGCGGATTATCGATGCCCTGTTTCCGATCGGCAAAGGCGGAGCGGCTGCCATCCCGGGCGGCTTTGGGACAGGCAAGACGATCACCCAGCACCAATTGGCCAAGTGGTCCAACGCCGATCTGATCGTCTACGTCGGCTGCGGCGAACGAGGCAACGAAATGACCGATGTGCTGCTGGAGTTTCCCAAGATCGAAGATCCGGAAACGGGCCGGCCGCTGATCGAACGTACCATCCTGATCGCCAATACCTCGAATATGCCGGTCGCGGCGCGCGAAGTCTCGATCTATACGGGCATCACGCTGGCCGAGTACTACCGAGACCAGGGACGGCACGTGGCGGTCTTCGCGGATTCGACCAGCCGCTGGGCCGAAGCGCTCCGCGAACTGGCCGCTCGATTGGAAGAAATGCCGGCCGAAGAAGGTTTCCCCGCCACCCTGGCCACGCGATTGGCTCAGTTTTACGAACGAGGCGGTGCGGTGACCACGTTGGGCGGCCAGGATGGTTCGATCACCATCGTCGGGGCGGTCAGCCCGCCGGGCGGCGATTTCTCCGAACCGGTGACCCAGCACACGCGACGCTTCATCCGCTGCTTCTGGGCCCTGGATACCGAATTGGCCAACGCACGGCATTATCCCTCGATCCACTGGCTGCGCTCCTATTCGGAATATGTCGAGGACGTGCGAGCCTGGTGGGAACTGCGTTCGCCGCAGTGGAGCAAGGTGCGGCAGGAGGCTATCGAGGTGCTGCAGCGAGAGGATCGCTTGCAACAGATCGTCAAATTGGTCGGCCCGGACGTGTTGCCCGATTCGCAGCGGATGATCCTGCTGACCGCCGATATCCTGAAAGACGGGTTCCTGACCCAAAACGCTTTCGATGAAAAAGACATGTACTGCCACCCCGATCGACAACTGGCTTTGCTGCGGTTGATCATGACGCTGCACCGCCGAGCCAGCCAGATCATCCAGGCCGGAGCGCCGCTGGTACGGATCCGAGAACTGCCCTGCGTGCCGAAGGTCATCCGCGCAAAACAGGCCTTCGGCAACGAGGAACTGGAGGCGCTGGTAGCGTTGGAACACGAGATGAATCAGCAGTTCGACGACCTGGATAAGGAGTACGAGCGTGATACGATTTGACGTCCGGGACCGAGGACTGCAGTACGTGGGAACCCATCGGATCGATGGTCCGCTGGTGGTGGTCCAGCGTGTAAGGGATGTCGGGTTTGACGAGATCGTCGAGGTGCTGGACGGCGAGGGCAAGCCGCGTTTGGGGCGCGTGCTGGACATTTCCGATCGCCAAGCGGTGGTCCAGGTGCTGGAGGGCACGACGGGGTTGTCCAACCAGAGCACTCGCGTCCGTTTTTTGGGCGAGAGTTTCTGCCTGCCCGTATCGTCACACATGCTGGGCCGCGTGTTCGATGGGCTGGGACGACCGATGGACGGCGGACCACCGCCCTTGTCCGCCGACCGTCGAGACATCAACGGGCTGCCGATCAACCCGCACGCGCGCCAGTATCCTCGAGAATTCATCCAGACGGGACTCTCGGCCATCGATGGGATGAATGCCTTGGTTCGAGGCCAAAAACTGCCGATCTTCTCGGGAAACGGCCTGCCCCACGATCGCGTGGCCGCCCAGATCGTCCGCCAGGCGCGGCTGCTGGACGAATCGGTCAATTTTTCTATCGTGTTCGGCGCCATGGGGGTCAAGCACGATGTGGCCGAATACTTTATCCGAGATTTCCAAGAATCGGGGGCGTTGGGTCGAGTCGTGGTGTTCCTGTCACTGGCCGATGCACCCAGCGTGGAACGCTTGCTGACGCCTCGCGTGGCCCTGACCATGGCGGAACACCTGGCGTTCGATTGCGACCAGCACGTGCTGGTGCTGCTGACCGATATGACGAACTATTGCGAGAGTCTTCGCGAGGTGGGAACGGCTCGAGGCGAAATCCCGGGACGCAAAGGGTACCCGGGCTACCTGTACTCGGATCTGGCCAGCCTGTACGAACGAGCGGGGCGTATCGTCAATTCGCAAGGGTCGGTTACCCAGATGGCTATCCTGACGATGCCCGCCGACGATATCAGCCATCCGGTGCCGGATCTGACCGGTTACATCACCGAAGGTCAAATTGTGCTGGATCGCACGTTGTACCAGCGTGGCATCTACCCGCCGATCGCCGGTCTGCCCAGCCTGTCACGGTTGATGAAGGACGGCGTCGGCAAAGGATACACACGCGACGACCATCCGGCGCTGGCCAGCCAATTGTTCGCCTGCTATGCCTATGTCAAACGCGTACGTGCTCTGGCCGACGTGGTGGGCGAAGAAGAGCTGAGCCTGCTGGATAAGGAATACCTGCGTTTCGGCGAAACGTTCGAACGCCGGTTCTTGAGCCAGGAGGAGACCGAGAATCGATCGATCGAAACGACCTTGGAAATCGGCTGGGATGTACTGTCGTCGCTGCCTCGCGACGAACTGCATCGGTTGAACGACGATCTGCTGGATGAACACTATCGTACAAAACAGGAATAAGATGGCCAAGCTGAATGTGGCACCCACGAAATCCAGCTACCTGGAATTGAGCCGGCAACTGGACACGGCCAAGGAGGGTTACGATCTGCTGGATCAAAAACGGCAGATCTTGGTGTACGAATTGATGAGTCGGTTGGGGCGAGCTCGAGATGCCGAACGCCGGCTAAACGAAACGTTGGAACCGGCCCACGAGGCCTTGCGAGATGCCGTTTTGGACGTCGGCTCGGCAGGTGTGGATCGAGCGACATTGGCCGTCGTCTTCGACCACCAGGTCGATATCAGCCAACAAACCCTGATGGGCATTCGTCTGCCCACCGTCACCGCCATGACCGCCGAACTGAGCATCCAGTTCGGCATCGGTGGCACCTCCGCCCAGACGGATACGGCCATGCAGCGCTTCATCGAAGTGCTGCCGCTGCTGGCCGAATTGGCCGAATTGGAAAACTCGGTCATCCGACTGGCACGCGAACTGCGGAAAACGCAACGGCGCTGCAACGCGCTGTCCAAAGTCTTTATTCCGGATTACTCGGAAACCATCAACTATATCCAATCGAATCTGGAAGAACGAGAACGCGAGTCCTTCATCATCCAGAAGATGATCAAGGATCGTCTTGCCCGTGAAGCCGAAGAGGACAAACGCCATGGCTAAGTCACTGATCAACCACATCCTGATCCTGGTCGACGGCACGAAATCGTCGTTCCAAGCCGCCGATTATGCGATCGATCTGGCCCGGACCGTCGGCGCCCGGCTCACCGCGCTGGCGGTCGTCGATACGGATACGCTCAGACAACTGCTGAACGTGAAGATCCTGGTGGACACCGAAATGCAGGAATTCGAGCGCGAACTGGAACAAAGCGCCCAGAACCAATTGGACGAAGTTCGGCAACGAGCCATGAACCGGCGAGTCAAGTTCGATGCCGTACGACGATCGGGCAACAGCGAAGTGATCGTCCCCATCGAACTGGCCGAACGTAAAGTCGATCTGTTGGTCATGGGCGCCTTTCAATCGGAAAAGGTCAAACACGACTTGATCGCTCGACAACGTCAGCAGATCCTGGACCGAGCCGTTTGCTCGATCGTCATCGTGAAATGATGCCCACGATCAACGGACCTTGCCGCATCGCCCTGGTCATCACCGAACTGGAGCCCGGCGGCGCGGAACGCTGCCTGGTTCACCTGGCAACGGGCTTACCGCCTGAACTTTTCGAAACCACCGTCTACTGCCTGGCCGCTCGGCCCGCCACCGACCAGGATCTCCTGGTCCGCCGCCTGGAACAACAGGCCATCCCCACGCATTTCTTGAATGCTCGGACCATCTGGCAGGCACCGGCTACCCTGGCCCGCTTGCGTCGTATGCTGCGCGACCACGATCCGGACATCGTCCAATCGTTCCTGTTCCACGCCAACGTGTTGAGCGCATTGGCCGTGGGCGGCCGTGAACGTCCCGCATTGTTCACCGGGGTCCGAGTCGCAGATCCGTCACGCTGGCGTCAGCGAGTCGAAGCGTGGACCAGTCGCCGCGCTCGACAAATCGTCTGCGTCAGTCGCGATGTGGCCGATTTCTGCCGGGAACAGGCTGCCTTTCCCCGAGACAAATTATGCGTCATCCCCAACGGCATCGATCTTACGACCTACCAGCCGACCTCGCGACAGACCTCGGACCGACTCGGATTGCCCGAGAACCGCCGTATCCTGCTGTTCGTCGGTCGACTGCACCGCCAGAAGGCCGTCGATTGGTTGCTGGATCAATCGCCCCAGTTCCTGGCACGCCTGCCTCAACACGACCTGATCCTGGCCGGCGATGGTCCACAACGACAGGCCCTGCACAGGCAAGCCGAACGCTTGGGAATCGGCCGCCGAGTCCATTTCCTGGGGTACCGAGACGATATCCCTGACCTGCTGGCCGCTGCCGACCTGTTGATCCTGCCATCGCAATGGGAAGGCATGCCCAACGTTCTGCTGGAGGCCATGGCCAGCCGATTACCCGTAGTCGCCACCCGCGCCGCCGGTGTGACCGAGTTGCTGGGCCCGTTGGCCGACCAGCAAACCGTCCAACACGGCGATCATCACGCTTTGGTCGAAGCCATCGCACGCATCGCCCAACACCCCGAATTGGCTTGGGCATGGGGGCAGGCCAACTACGAACGAATCGCCGAACACTTCACCCTGCGACAAATGATCGAAAACTACCGCCTCCTATACCAGCAAGCCACAGCCAGAACCCCGTAGCGGATTTGTTTGGGGGTCAGGCTTGGTTTGGTTTGGGGGTCAGGCTTGCAGTTTACACTTTACGTCCATTTTCAGGACTCGCAACGTGGACGGTGCGGACGCGAGACAGCAAATGGTCGAGGTCGGACCGGACATCGAACTGGCCTTCACGCACCTTCGGCCGGATATTGCCGAGCGACGAGCTACGGATGCTGCCGTAATGGCGTCCCACGGTCCGGGCACTTTCGCCCGTCAGCCTGCAGGATAATTCCACCGCCACGGCCTTGGCTATGCCTGTCCGCCGGCGGTGCTGCCTCAGTTGCTTTGGATCAGTTCCGTACCGCTCCGCCACGCACCGGTCGACTATCAGCAGCCAAACGTACAGACACACCGTGTGGGTTGCGACGTTGTTCTCGAGTTGCCGCAGGAACCGCTCGCGGTCGTGGTCCTTGCAGACGGTGCTTGCCCGCCCGTTCCCTCGCGAAGAGACGTGGTAAACCACATCCGGACAGTTCAACCGCAGCGCCCGTGCCATGCTTTCAGACTACCACCATTCGCCACTTCC
>REEF01000844.1 GCA_007695205.1 Planctomycetaceae bacterium | reverse complement strand
CTATGTGAGCCAGACGGTGCTGAAGCATGGCGCTGGATCCTGTCCGATTGGCCGCTTGCCTGCCGGCGAGATCGAGGCCGCCGTGATTGATCAGCTGCGCACAGTGTTCCGCCAGCCGGAGATCATCGCGGGTACATGGAAGGCCGCCCGCGCGCAGGATGGTGAGATAGCCGAGGGCGACGCCCGCGCGGCCTTGCAACAGCTCGACCCGCTGTGGGACGAACTCTTCCCCGCCGAGCAGGCGCGGATCGTGGCGCTGCTGGTGGAGCGCTTGGACATTGGCATCGACAGTTTGCGGGTCCGCATGCGTGTCGATGGGTTGGACGCGGTCGCACGTGAAATGACTGGCGGCAGTTTGGGGCAAGCGGCATGACACGCGCAAAGCCAATCCCCGAAATCATTACCGTTCATGTTCCGTTTCGCGTTGTGAAGCGTGGTGGGCGGAAGGAAATGCAACTGCCAGAGGGCGCCGCGCATCCGCGCAAACCCGACAGCGCGCTGATAAAGGCGCTGGCGCGTGCATTCAGGTGGAAAAGGATGCTGGAATCGGGAGAGTTCGCAACGATAGCCGAACTGGCCGAGCGGGTGGGGATTGCGCCGTCCTACATGACCCGCGTCCTGCGCCTGACGCTCCTCGCACCCGATATCATCGAGGCGATTCTAGACGCGGAGCAGGGGGCGGAGGTGACGTTGGCGCAGGTGCTGGAGCCGTTTCCGGTTGAATGGGCGGCGCAACGACAAACCCTCGTCTAATCGCTACGCGACTGGCCCTTACCGGTCATTCACTCTGCACAGCCTCCGCTGCGGAGGGGCCCGCCGCTCCGGACTTTCGCTGCAGGTGCAAAGTCGAGCCGATGACGAACTGATAGTCTGCGGGGCAGTACTGCCGTTGCTTCAATGTCAGGACAATTAACCACAATCTTAGGGCATCAAAAAGGAAACGCGCCCCGCAGGACGCGCTTCAATGTGGTGCTACTTCGAGCTTGTTAACGGCTCGACCGCGAATTCTGAACAACACAACTGTTGCACGTCCTTGCCGCACTTTCAAGTTGCAATGTCTCCCAGTATTCCAGAGACTTTCGCAAGTTGTATGGGGGAAGAAGATGCGCCTAGGTCTCGACATCGGAACAAATTCCATCGGCTGGTGGCTCTATGAAACCAACGGAAATGAAACGAATGCCCGGATCATAAGTGTCATAGACGGTGGTGTCCGCATCTTCTCGGACGGTCGCGACCCGAAATCTGGGGCCTCTCTTGCTGTCGACCGGCGGGCCGCCCGCGCCATGCGCCGCCGCCGCGATCGCTATCTGCGCCGCCGTGCGGCGCTGATGAAGGTTCTCGCCAAGGTCGGCCTGATGCCAGCCGACCCGGAAGAGGCGAAGGCATTGGAACTGCTTGATCCCTATGAATTGCGGGCAAAGGGTTTGGATAGGGCTCTGCCGCTTACACAACTGGGACGGGCATTCTTTCACCTCAACCAGCGGCGCGGCTTCAAGTCGAATCGTAAGACAGATCGCGGCGACAATGAAAGCGGCAAGATCAAGGACGCCACCGCGCGGCTGGATCAGGCGATCATGGCCAGCGGTGCTCGCACCTATGGCGAGTTCCTTCATATGCGCCGTCAGCGGGCCAGCGATCCGCGCCATGTGCCGACCGTGCGCACCCGCCTGTCCGTCGCCAATCGGGACGGGCCGGATGGCAAGGAAGAAGCCGGGTACGACTTTTACCCGGACCGAAAACATCTGGAGGAGGAGTTTCACAAGCTCTGGGCGGCACAGGCGGGTTATCATTCTGAATTGACTTACGAATTGCGCGATTTGGTCTTTGAAAAGATTTTCTATCAGCGCCCACTTAAGGAACCGGAAGTCGGTCTGTGCCTTTTCTCCGGCTACGGTGACATTCCTTCTGACGAGCGGCGCCTCCCCAAGGCCCACCCGCTGACCCAGCGTCGCGTGCTTTATGAAACCGTGAACCAGTTGCGCGTCACAGCGGACGGGCGCGAAACCCGACCGCTGACGCGCGAGGAACGTGATCAGATCATTCACGCGTTGGACAACAAGAAACCAACAGCATCGTTGACATCCATGGTCATGAAATTGCCCGCGCTGGCGAAGGTGCTGAAACTGCCCGACGGCGAACGCTTCACGCTGGAAACCGGGGTGCGAGATTCAATTGCCTGCGATCCGGTCCGGGCCAGCCTGTCGCATCCCGATCGTTTCGGCCCCCGCTGGTCCACGCTGGACGACGAGGCGCAGTGGGACGTGGTTGCCCGTATCGGCAAGGTGCAGAGCGATGCGGAATATGCCGCGCTGGTAAAGTGGCTTATGGATAACCATGCGCTCGACCGTGACCATGCCGAGGCCGCCGCGCGTGCGCCGCTGCCCGAAGGATACGGGCGGTTGGGGCTGACCTCGACCATCCGCATTCTGGAGAAGCTGGAGGCGGCTGTCGCTACCTATGCAGACGCCGTCGCCGCTTGCGGCTGGCACCATTCGGATCAGCGCACAGGTGAATGCCTCAACCGTCTGCCTTATTACGGCGAAGTTCTGGAACGGCATGTCATACCCGGCAGCTACAACCCACAGGATGACGACGTAACCCGCTATGGCCGGATTACCAATCCGACCGTCCATATCGGGCTTAATCAGCTTCGGCGGCTAGTGAATAAAATCATCGAGAGCTATGGCAAACCTGACCAGATCGTCGTGGAACTGGCGCGGGAGCTGAAGCAATCTGAACAGCAGAAAAAGGACGCCATGCGGAATATCCGTGAGGCGACAGATGCGGCCGTAAAGCGGAGTGAAAAACTCGAAGAGCTTGGCATTGAGGATAGTGGCCGCAATCGGATGCTCCTTCGACTCTGGGAGGATCTTAATCCCGGCGACATCATGCGGCGCTTCTGCCCCTATACTGGCGAGCGTATTTCGGCCGTGATGATCTTCGATGGCTCCTGCGATGTGGATCACATCCTGCCTTATTCGCGAACGCTCGATGACAGTTTCGCCAACCGCACACTTTGCCTCAAGGAAGCCAACCGCGAAAAGCGGAACCAGACCCCGTGGGAGGCTTGGGGCGGCACCCCAAAATGGGACGCCATCGAGGCCAATCTGAAGAATCTGCCCGACAACAAACGCTGGCGTTTCGGCCCGGACGCGATGGAGCGGTTCGAGGGGGAAAACGATTTCCTCGACCGAGCGCTGGTCGATACCCAGTATCTCGCCCGGATTTCCCGCAACTACCTCGACACGCTCTTTACCGAAGGCGGCCATGTTTGGGTTGTCCCCGGACGCCTGACCGAGATGCTGCGACGTCATTGGGGGTTGAACTCGCTGTTGAGCGATGCGGAGCGCGGTGCAGTCAAGGCCAAAAATCGAACCGATCACCGCCACCATGCCATTGACGCTGCTGTCGTGGCTGCAACCGACCGCAGCCTGCTGAACCGGATCAGCCGTGCCGCAGGCCAGGGGAAAGAGGCTGGCCAGTCTGCCGAACTCATCGCCCGCGACACGCCGCCGCCGTGGGAAGGGTTTCGCGACGATATACGCGTGCAACTCGGCAAGATCATCGTCAGTCACCGCGCTGATCATGGTCGAATCGACCGGGAAGGGCGCAAAAAAGGCAAGGACAGCACGGCGGGGAAGTTGCACAACGACACTGCCTATGGCGTGGTCGATGCTATGACCGTGGTCAGCCGCACTCCATTGCTCTCGCTGAAGCCCGGCGATATCGCCGCGACCCCAAGCGGTAAGAATATCCGCGATCCGCAACTGCAAAAGGCGCTGGAAACCGCAACACGTGGCAAGGAAGGTAAAGCTTTTGAGGCGGCGCTGCGCGATTTCGCAGCCAAACCCGGCCCTTATCAGGGGCTGCGCCGGGTGCGGCTGATCGAGACCTTACAGGAAAGCGCCCGTGTCGAAATCGGCACCCGCCCCGATGGCGGCCCGCTCAAGGCCTACAAGGGGGACAGCAACCATTGTTACGAACTCTGGCGTCTGCCGGACGGCAAGGTGAAAGCGCAGGTGGTTACCACGTACGAGGCCCATTCCGGGCCCGAGAAGCGTCCCCATCCGGCCGCTAAACGCCTGCTGCGCGTATTTAAGCGCGACATGGTGGCATTGAACCGGGAGGGTGAGACGATCATTGGTTACATTCAGAAACTGGATATCGCCCACGGCCTCTATATTGCTCCTCATAATGAAGCAAATTCAGACGCGCGCAATCGTGACAAATCTGATCCGTTCCGGTTTATTCAGATAGGCGCCGGGCCAATGCTGAAGGCCGGTATTCGCCGTGTTTTCGTCGATGAAATCGGTCGTCTTCGGGACGGGGACGCAAAGCCGCGCTGAATCGGATTCGTCCGAATCGGTGAAATATGTCACTCTTCCAGGAGTTTGGAGGCTGACATATGGATCAGATCGTGGATATCTGCACGGATAGGCGGCACCTGTCGCGTGAACGGGGCTTTCTGAAAGTAAGCGAAGGGGCCGAGGAAATCGGCCGGATCCCACTCGACCAGATCGCCGCGGTGATCGTCCATGCTCATGGCACCACGTGGTCGACCTCGCTACTGGCCGAACTGGCCGATCGTGGGGTGCCGGTTGTCATCTGCGGGACCAACCACGCGCCACGGTCTGTGCTTATGCCGCTTGAAGGACATTATGCTCAGGGGCGGCGGCTTCGTGCCCAGTGGCAGGCCAAGGTGCCGCTCATTAAACAAGCGTGGAAGCAGGTTGTCATCTGCAAGATCACCATGCAGGCGGCCGCGCTGGAAGCAATGGGAGAGGCCCATGCGCCTGTTGCCATACTGCGGCGCAAAGTCACAAGCGGTGACAGCACCAACGCCGAGGCCCAGGCCGCCCGCTATTACTGGCCGCGCATGATGGGCGAGGATTTCCGCCGCGACCGCACCGCTTCCGACTGCAACGCGTTGCTGAACTACGGCTATACCGTGCTGCGGGCCGCCACCGCACGCGCCGTCGTGGCCGCCGGTTTGCACCCGACCATCGGGCTGCACCATTCCAACCGGGGCAATGCTTTCGCATTGGCCGACGATCTGATGGAGCCGTTCCGTCCCCTAGTCGATTGCTGCGTGCGTTCACTCGTGGCCCGCAACGGAGCGGACGTCGATACCGAGGCCAAGCAAACCCTGACCCGGCTTATCGCACTCGATCTGCCCTTGGGCGACGGGCTGACGCCGGTTTCCGTCGCGCTGGGTAAGCTCGCCATCTCTCTTGGGCAGAGTTTCGAAGCCGGGGCCTTGAACCTCGCCCTGCCTGCACCACCGGATGCGCTCACCTTCGCGGGACTGGGGGCATGACCGTCGCCCCTGTTTTTTTGTCTGGATACCGGATCATGTGGATACTCGTGATGTTCGACCTGCCCACCGACACCAAACCGCAGCGCAAGGCTGCGACGGATTTTCGAAATTTCCTTCTGGATGAAGGTTTCGAGCGCAGCCAGTTCTCGGTCTATGCGCGGTTCGTGAATGGCAAGGAGGCGTTTCAGTCCCGCGTGAACCGGATCGAGCGGCATCTACCCGACAAGGGGGACATTCAAATCCTCAACTTCACCGACCGACAATATCGTGATATTGTGCATTTCTCGGATCAGGGTCGACGGGCGGCCCGAAAGAATCCGGAGCAACTGGCGCTGTTTTGATGATGTTTTTCCAGATTGCCTCACTCGACCCCTTCCAAAACCCCTTTTTTTACAGGAGCTTGGCGGGAGATCGAGTTTAGCAGTTCAGAATTCGAGGTCCAGCCGCAACTGGAGTGTGTGTCTGGCGATGCTGGACCGATAGTTTAGCAGTTCAGAATTCGAGGTCCAGCCGCAACGGACCCGGCCAGCTATGCCCATGT
>REEF01000841.1 GCA_007695205.1 Planctomycetaceae bacterium | reverse complement strand
TCCGGACGGACGAAACTGGAGCCAGCCCCAGAAGCTGGCCGGGATGCGCGGCCATTACCAAGTCAGCAATGCGCGGGATGATCGCGTCTTCACGGCGTTCAGTTGGCATCCTGGCGGCAATGTCGACCGGCGGACCAACCTGTACTATTTGGAGACCCGCGACATGGGCCGCACCTGGCAGACGGCGGCGGGCCAGACGGTCCAGATCCCACTCGGTGACGACGACGTCCACGGAGCGGCCTTGGCGCACGACTTTCAGGCCGAAGGACGACTGGTCTACGTCAACGACATCCAACTGGACGCAGACGGCCATCCCGTGGTAGTGATGGTCACGTCCACCGACCATCGGCCCGGGCCTTATGGGAACCCGCGTTCCTTCACGGTGGTACGCTGGGACGGCCAGGCTTGGCAGGTCCACGAGATCGCCCCGACGACGAACAACTACGACATGGGATCTTTGTACGTCGAATCGGACGGCGCATTGCGCTTCATCGGTCCCAGCGAGCCCGGGCCGCAACGTTGGGGGACGGGCGGCGAGGTGGCCGCGTGGACCAGCCAGGATCGCGGTCGGACATGGACCAAGACACGCGATGTGACCCACGATAGTCCGCGGAACCACAGCTACGTCCGTCGCCCGGTCGATGCCGCCGAGGGGTTCTACGCGATGTGGGCCGATGGCAACTGGTACACCTACACGCGTTCGTACCTGTATTTCACCAATCGCCGAGGCGATCGAGTCTGGCGGCTTCCTTACACGATGGACCAGGACCACGCGTCGCCCGAGTTGATGGAATGCTGGAGCGACCCCTGATCCCCTTTGTCATGCGGACGGGTGTTCAGCCGTCGTCCAGCAGCGCATTTCAGAGGGGGTCCACTTCATCCAGCACCATTCCCGTTGGCCTTAGCCGACCGGTTGATTCGCATGTTTAGTTTCGTCGGAGATACTGTTCTTGACCCGTTTTCGGGCACAAGTACCACAACGATTGCAGCCATCGCATCCGGTCGAAACAGTGTTGGGTATGAAATCGACCACCATTACGTGTGTCTCGCTCGGCAACGCATTTCAGAAAAGACGGGTGCACTCTTTTCGCATGCCAGATTGGAGATATTCGACTTATGCTAAACCACATGATTGCGTGCATACCTCTGGCAACAATTTCAACAATCGTTCGGAAGAGGCCATTGGCACCGCACAAGACATCTGGACGGCCTACCGCGAGGGCGCATTTCCGATGCTGGATCGACCATGGCTTGGATACCTTTTGATGCTTGAACGTTGTCCACGATCTACTTTATGATTCCGCTTGCTTCTTGATGTCTTCGCGTCAAACGGGTCCGTTGGGACGTTTCGTTTCTCCGGATCCGAATCTGTCATTCGAACAACTTGCGGATTCGCTTTATGGAAAGGTTCAGTCCCACGTCAATGGCAAGAAAGGACGGACCAAATGATCGGCAAAGGTTTGTGACCGGGAAAGGGGTCGGGAGTCGTTTTCGGCCGACGACGATCTCTATGGAACACGCTTTGCCCGAAAACGACTCCCGACCCCTTGCGCCCCGCCATCTCCCCAACGCCGATGCTCAGCGCCGCATCGCGGTCAGGCGGCGCCGACCATCTTCAGGAAGAATTCGTTCAGTTTGGGATCGCTGTGGCGTACGCCCGAGTTGGTGTGGACATTGGCGACTTCGGTGACAATGCCGCCTTCGGGACCGCCGAATTGCCAATGCCTGGATTCGACTTTGCCCAGCGGAACGAATGTGCCCGGCGTGCCGACCACCGCGTGCTCGGTCGTGACCCGGCCGTCCCAATGGCACGCAGGCACGACCACTTCGGGACGCAGATTCGGTTCCCCGATCCCGACCAGGTGACTGATTCCCCAGCGGACCAACCAGCCTTCCATCTTGGCCGGATTATCCTCGGCGGCGATATGCCAATGCTCGGGCAGCATCTGGTTGGGCAGCAGGAAGAGGTCCAGCATCATGTAGCGGTCTTCCTCGTTGTTGACGAACACGTACGCGGCCAATCCCATCTCGGCGAATTTGCCGACGCCATAGTCGGTGATCCAGAGATTCTCTGCAAACTCGGGGAAGATCGGGTACCCGTGATGCTGGCACAACCGCAGCACGGCTTGCCGAGCGCGATCCTCCAGGAAATTCCCCTCCGCGTCGTAGAAATCGGCGTTGTCGAAGGTCAGCTCGACCTGCTGGCTCCCCGGTTGTTCGCCGGACGCTGTTTGCTGTAATGCCGCCAATCCGGCCAGTGTACCACTGGTCTTGAGCATCGATCGTCGGTCCACGGTCTACCTCGCTTTCTCTTCAGAACCCCGAAAACACTCCTGATCGGAGCGCGGATAATTCATCGAGTTTAACCGAGATCCGCCGCCTTTTCCAGTATCTGTCGTAGCGGTCCGAGGATGGATTGATAGCGAGCCCCCACGGGGATGATTTGGAACTGCCGCGATTGTTCGCCCGTGACTTCGATCCGGATCTCCACACGTTGGTCGGGCAGGCAGCCTTCGACGCGGTCGGCCCATTCGATCAGGGTCAAGCCATCGGATTCAAAGTACTCTTCCGGCCCCAGTTCCAGGAATTCGTCCTCGTCCTTCAGTCGGTAGGCGTCCAGATGGTACAACGTCCGAGTCCCTTCGTGCGGTTGGCACAGGACAAAGGTCGGGCTGGTGACCGTCCCGTCGGGGATCCCGCTGGCCGTAGCGATCGCTTGGACCAGATTGGTTTTCCCCGCGCCCAAGGTACCCACCAGCGCGACAGTCGTACCCGGCGGCAGGACCGTCGCCAGCGCGGCGCCCAAGCGTGCCGTGTCGTGCAGGTCTTCGGCTGAAAAACAATACGCGGTATGGGCGGGTGATTCGAGTTGCTGGTCGGGGCTCATTCCCATGTCTCACAACGCATCGGTCAGGAAGTTGTCACAGATTCGCAGTGACACTGGTTCGGTCCCAGTGCATTGAACCAGATACGGAATTCGTGTTCGTACTGCATATCCAGACCGCTGCGAACCAACTCTTGGTAATATGCATACGCTCCGAATTGCCCGTTCACCTCGGCTTGCACTGCATCCGGCCAACGATCTTCGGGCCGCGCAGCGACCATTCTTTTCAAGAATTCGATCAGCGTGCGACTGTACGTCGGCAACAGATCCCATAATCGCTCCGGCAGCGAACACTTTTCTTCGATCAAACGTGGATCGGGGTCGGTGGCTATTCCAGTCGTGGCCTCTTGAGGCATGGAAAACTCCGTACGCAGTCGTCGGGGCAATGCGCTGAACACGGGGCGCCCCAACAGCATCTCGATAAAAACGTAGCCCAGACTGGCCAGGTCGCTGCGTTCGGTGCATTCGCCGTGCTGCAACACTTCCGGTGCCGCATACTCAGGCGTGCAAAAGAACGGGAAACGCGTCGCGGCGACTTCGAACGCCGACCCAATGTCCACGATTTTCACCTCGCCGTACGGCGTGAGCATGATATTCGATGGCTTCAGATCACCATAGACAACCCCCGAGGCGTGCATGCGGATCAAGGCCGCCAGGCATTTTCGAGCGATCGTCAGCGCCGCACCCGGCAGGAATCGAGTCTGGACAGGCCCCAGACTGACAATCGATGCGGTGATCTCCCGCAACAGATCCGGCCGCGCCTCGCGAACTCGATGGACCGACCAGGGGTCCATCAAATGCCGTAGGTCGTAGCCGTCCACCTGCTTCATCAACATCAGGCGAATCCCGTCCAACGATTGAAACTGCTGGACGGTCAGGATATTGCCTTGATCGATTCCGGCGATGATCGACGCGACTCGCCCCATGCGATGCATGTCCGCCTCGTAACGTTCGACGGACGGATACAGACGAGGGGAAAAGATCTTCAGCGCCAGTTGATCGTTTCTGAACCCGTCACTGCCGGGGCATTCCGAGGATCGCACCACACCTTGCCCGCCTTCGCCCAGTTTTCGCGTCAAGCGGAAATCAAAGATATCCGACGGCAGGTTGCCTTCACTCAACTCCTGATACCGACGGCACAGATACTCCTCCGACTTGCGGCGAGGACTGAACGCGGCCTCCTGTCGCCGAGGAAGGATGTGGGTGTCGTCTTGCGAAGCGGAGTGCCGAATCGTCGCGGCACGATAGGCACTAACAAGAAACGGGTCGTGGGGATGCCCGATATCATCGCCATCGCCAGGCGGCTTGTTGTCGCCAACAGATTTATTCTCTCGCGATCTGGTCAAGATCGTATCCTCCATCTCGTAGGTCTATTTGAAAGCGTTTACGGATCTTCGCGATCCTCCGCTTCATCTCTTGTGACGAATAAGGCAAACCCGTCACTTCAGCGAGGTGTTTGCCTCGCCTTGATCGGGGGTAATGTTCTACATATTGCTCCCAAAGCCACCGATCCTCCTCCGTCAAATTGCTGGCGGTCCGCAGACAGATCGCCTGGATCTCCTTCTGTTTCCAGGCCGGAAGTGGCTCCCACACCGAGAAGCTCGCGCGTATTCGTTGGTGCTTGCCTTCTCGTTTTCTTTTTTCGCTGGCCTCACGCCTCAGGATATCATTGCACTTGTTTTCAGCGATCTTTCTCTCGAGGCACCGGCACGACTCGAGCTCTAGCCAAAAAGGGTGCCCGTTCTTCTCTTTCCTCTTCCAGAGCGCCAGGATGACCTCCTGGAACACATCTTCTTTTTCAGCAACGTCCAGCCCTGGGTATTTCCAATAGATCAACGTTTCGATTTGGCGCATGCACTGGTTCACGAACTGTTGAAACTCCAGCGAGTCTGAGGGATCGGGATTGGCTCGATCCTTCCCGTTTCCGCCAGGTTCTGGAGTGGGCGTTTCGCCGGTTGGTGATTTCGAGTCTTTTTTCGCGTCGTGCCCATACGATGAATGCTCTTTTTGTCCCATGGGGAGCCCCGCCTTGATCGTGAAAACTGCGGAGCCGTAGGTATGGACAGCCGCCGTCCTCTTCCCCCTTCGTGTCATTAGCACAGCCTAACATTGTTAAACTCGCGGCTGAAATGCCTTTCGAGGATAATTTTCGAAAAAAAGTGAAAATTTGTTTGCGGATTCCCGCTCTTGCTGCGAGTTTTATAGGTGACCGGCCCGGAAAACAACCATCGGCCTTGTCACCATTCCAACAGGCATTCCAACAGGCAGGAGGCAACAACCCCATGGCAACTACCACGACCGTCCGTCCCCCGTTCCGATCGGCCCACCGTTGTGCCCACTGCGGCCAGGCCAGCTCATCGATTCCTACGAGGGGTGGACAACCAGACTTCTGTTCCATCTGCAGCGCGTGGGAAGAACTGCTGGAAGACGTTTCTCGACATACGGCCGACCTCTGGGCCGCCGACGCCGTGGTGTCCGACTTGGCAGCGACAACCAGCCAACAGGCGATCATCGAAATGGTCGAGGCGTTGGTGCTCGAGAACAAGCTGAGCGACCATCTGAGCGAGGTCTTCGTGCGAGCTTTTCTTTTCGATGCCGACGAAACTTCGGCAGTCATCGAGCACGGCTTGGCGGTCCTGCTGATCACCCATCCTGCGGTCGACGAACCTCTGGTATTGGCGGCTCGATCCCAAAACGGCATTGACTTTCAAGCGGTCGATGATCAACCGGCCAAGGTGTTTCTGCTGCTGGTATCGCCCCCGCAATCTCCCGCCGAACAGCTTCGGCTAACCGCAGGGGCCGCCCGCCTGCTGTTGGACTACGCGCGCCGCAGTGGCATCAGCTAGGCTCTGTCAGAATCTTGGCCAGGAAACGTCGGAGGTCGGAGGTCGGAGGTCGGAGCGAGTACTGAAAACCACGAACCACGAACGACATCCGTTTCCCCGAATTTTGGCAAATTCGGCTACGACGCCCAC
>REEF01000977.1 GCA_007695205.1 Planctomycetaceae bacterium | reverse complement strand
CGGACGGATCGGACGGATCAAGAAAGGTGCCACCCACCTATCGTTCTTCCATGGTGGGTTAGGCACTTTGTGTTGGGAATTACCGGAACGGGGCTCAGCGGTTCTTCATCCGGGGGTCCAGGGCGTCACGGAGTCCGTCGCCCAGGAAGTTCAGGGCCAGCAGGGTGACGCCCAGTGCCAGGCCGGGGTAGGCGACCAGCCACCAGTAGATGCGGATGGGCGTGATCGCCTGGATGCCTTCGTTGGCCAGCAGTCCCCAGGACACGTCTGGCGGTTCGACGCCCAAGCCCAGAAATGACAGAAAGGCCTCGAACAGCATGACGCGTGGGATTGTCAGCGTCAGGTAGACGATCACCACGCTCCACAAGTTGGGGATAATGTGGTGCCTCAGGATGCGGCCATGGCTGGCCCCCATCGCTCGAGCCGCTTCGACAAACGGTTCGTTGCGGAGCGAAAGCACCTGGCCTCGCACCACACGCGCCATGGTCAACCAGTAGATCGCCCCGACCAGAAAGAAGAAGATGACCATGCGGTTGACGCCATAATCGCGTTCCAGGACCTCCTTGATCCCCTCGGCATTCAAAATGGTGATCAAGAAGATGACCACAAAGATGAACGGCACCGAATACATCACGTCGACCAAACGCATCATCAGGTTATCGATCCAACCCCCGGCATAGGCCGATACGGCGCCGTAGGTGACTCCGATCACCAGCGACACCAGCGCGGCGACCAGCCCCACGGTCAATGAAACTCGGCCACCCCAGAACAGGCGAGACAGGACATCGCGGCCCAGCTTGTCGGTACCACAGATCGACGGGATGGACCACGAGCCGAACACGTTGGCGCGGGTACGAAGCATCAGCTCGTTGACCGGGTCCAACCGTCCGAAGCCTTCGGCCAGCGCGGCAGTCCGCTCATCCGGCGAAGCGTCGCTGGGCAGCAGCGGCACTTCGGGGCTGGCCAGTGTGGGAGCCGCGAAACTTCGATCCGTTTCGACGCGTCGCGGCGGCTGCAGGGGCAGCAGCGGCGTCAGGACGGCCAGCGTGGCCAGCACGACCAATGTCCAGAGCGCCAGCGTGGCCGTCCAGCTCTTGCGTAACCGCCGCCAAGCCTCCTTGGCCAGCGACACACCCTGCTGGGGACTGACCGATTCGATCGTCTCTATTTTACCGTTCAGCTTGGCTCTCCCTTGGTGACGTTGCCGGTTTGGCTCACTCTCGGTTGGGGTTTCCGATTGCCTGCTGGCCGTGGATGTTGCGATCTAGCAGGCTCAGATCCTTCTTTGACCTGCTATTCCAATTGGACTCGAGGGTCGATCAGCGAGTACGACAGATCGACGACGAAGTTCATCGTGTACAACAGCACGGTGTACAGCAGCACCACCGCCATGGCCAGCGTATAGTCGCTCATCAACGCGGCTTCGACAAAGTGAGCGCCCAGCCCGGGGATAGCAAAGATCTGCTCGATCACCAGCGATCCGGTCAGGATCCCGGCGATGGCGGGCCCTAGGAACGAGACGACGGGCACCATCGCCAGGCGCAGTGCGTGGCGCAGGATCACGACGCGGTCGGCCAGTCCTTTGGCATAGGCCGTGCGAATATAGTCTTGTGACAAGACGTCCAGCATACCGGTCCGAGTCAGCCGCGCGATAAAGGCTGCGTAGGGGGCACCCAAACAAAACGCGGGCAGGATCAACTGGTTCAGCGAGCCCCAACCGCCGGCAGGAAACACGGGCACCAGGAAGACCAGCAGGATGATCAGCACGCTGGCGATGATAAAATTCGGCAGCGCGATCCCCACGGTAGCCGCCAGCATGAATCCGGCATCGACCCAAGTGCCTCGCCGCACCGCCGAAATGATCCCCGCTGGCAAACCTAAGACGACGGCAAACGCCAGGGCCACGATCCCCAGCGAGGCGGATACGGGCAATCCCTGCGAGATGATCTCGGCGTTCGAGAAATCGGGCTTGCGGTACGAGTAGCCCAGATCGCCGCGCAACGCCGACGTTAGCTCTCGCAGATACTGCTGCCACAGCGGATCGTCCAGCCGATATCGCTCCTGGATCAGCTCGGCGATCTGCGGTTCCAGCTCACGTTCCTGGCTGAACGGCCCCCCGGGCACCGAACGCATCAAGAAGAAGCTGACGGTGAATACGATCCACAGGGTCAGGACCAGCCACAACGCACGCCGCAAGAAGAAAGCGATCATCGCCGTGCCTCCTCGGTTCGCACTGCGACCGAGCCGGGGCGAAGCTTTTCACGCAGCGGTCGATCGATCCCGATAGCCCACAGCGGATGCACATCCTGGATGTTGTGATAGAAGCCCGTGACCCACGGCCGGACCATCGATTGGGAAACGTACACATAAAACGGGATCAAGGGCAGTTCATCCAACAGGATCTGTTCGGCCTCATGAAACAGCTCTAACCGTCGCTGATTATCCGGCTCGACCTGCGCCGCTTTCATCAAGCGATCGTACTGGTCGTGGGACCAGCCGGATTGGTTCTGGGGATTGTCGCTGGTGAACAGGTCCAAAAACGTGTTGGGATCGATGTAATCACCGATCCATCCGGCACGGGCGACCATGTACCGGCCTTGACGCCGCGAGGTCAGATACGCGCCCCATTCCTGATTGTTCAGGGTCACGTCGATGCCCAAGTGTCTTTTCCATTGAGCCTGGACGACTTCGGCGATCGCTTTGTGGCTCTCGTGCGTGTTGTACAGCACTTCGATCCTTGGGCAACCACGTCCGTCCGGATAGCCTGCTTCGGCCAGCAAACGGCGAGCCTGCTCGGGATCGAAGGTTCCGAATGCGGGTGGCGTATAGTCGACGTACTTGCTGATTTCACCGGGGACCAGGCTGTAGGCAGGCACCTGACCCGACCGGGTCACCCGTTCGACGATCTCGCGGCGATCGACGGCCATCGCCAACGCCCGACGCACTCGAGGATCGTCCAGCGGCGGGCGTTGGGTGTTGAGCAAGTAATAGTAGATCGCCAGATAAGGGGAAGGTTCGAAATCATCGCGTTCCAGAAGGTCCGTCACCACCTCGGTGGGCACTGCGGTGATCCAATCGACTTTGCCGGTCATGTACAGGTTCAACATGGTCGTGGTCGACTTGACGGCCAGCGCGTCGATGGTTTCCAGTTGGATCTGATCGCGATTCCAATACGTCGGGCATTTCACCAGCCGGATGCGGTCGCGAACTCGTCGAAACTCCAGTCGAAACGCGCCGTTGCTGACCAGGTTCTCCGGCCGTGTCCAGGCCGGATAACCGTGTGTTTCCACGCACCGCCGATTGACCGGCGAAAAAGGATAGAAGCCCATCAATTGCACGAAATAAGGTACCGGATGGTTCAGTTGGATCTCCAGGGTGTGCCGATCGACCACCCGCACGCCCACATGATCGAAATCGTAGGTCAGCATGCGGCACGCGGTCACACCGTCGGCCGTGGTGCCTTCGTCGGTTCGTTGAAAGCGGTGCTTCCTGCCATCGATTTCGACGGTGAAGATCGGGCGGTCATCGGCGTTGTCGTCGACATGGGTAAGCGTCCCTTGCAAAAGGATGCCTTCGGCGAATGGCAGCGAACCCTCTGGTTGCTGGTGCAATTCGATCTCGACCGGATCGCCGACCGAAACGTCGCGAGTGGTGAAGCGTCGAGCGTTCCGGACATACCAGAGTTCTTTGCCGTATTCGGCTGCGGTTGCCGGTTGCAGGAATCGTCGCAGCGAATAGTGAAAGTCCAAGGCGGTGATCGGCGTATCATCGGACCAGCGAGCTTCGGGGCGGAGGAAAAACGTATAGGTGCATTTATCCTCCGACACTTCCCATCGTTGGGCCACTCCCGGAATCGGTTCCAACGTCTCCGGGTGCCAGCGGCAAAGGCCCTCGAACAGTGCCCAGATAATGCGACCCTCCGGTTGGCCCGTCGAAATGGCCGGATCGATCGTTTTGATTTCATCGCCATTACAGAAAGTAAAATCGGCGGGCGGCAGCGTACCAAATGACACCGCCCACCCCATCATGCCCAAGCAGGCGATCACGATGGCATAGCCCAGATAACGTCGCATGAGAGATCGATCATTCCCGAGTGAAGTTCAGTCCGTTCCATGTTGGCCGGTCCGGGAATTCACGTCCGCCGTTCGTGAAAAACGGGCCCGATCCATCAACCTTGCACCTTCTTTCGTGGGATATTGTAGACCGCTATGCTCCGCGATGCAACCATACGGGTTCCGCCTTGGGATCGGACGTTCTGTCAGACCTTTTCCCAGGCACTCCGTATTCTCCGAGTCCTCAGGGTGTCCTTCAAGAGCCCAGGCCTGGCGTGTTCAGTTTGTGTTTTTTTTCTTGGCCAATTCTTGTCGGAACGGAAATCGGCACTCCAAGAAATTCAAAATCTGGCGAAAATCCCACAAATTGAACACGCCAGGTCGGGAGTCGTCTTCGGCGGACCACGAATCACCGGCAAGGCGGCCGATCCGAAAACGACTCCCGCTGTCTTCACCGATCAGTCGTTGGCCGGTTTGGCTTTGGGCTGCTTCGGTTGCTTGGGCTGCTTCTTCTGCTGGTCCGCTTCCTTCCTGGCCTTTGGCTCTTTCGGTTCAACTCGAGGCGTACGCTCTCGGTCCGGCTGAAGATCGGCTTCCCCCTCTTCCTTCTGAGCCCATCGCTTCAGCATCTGATCTCGCATGGTCGCTGCTCGCTTCCATGCGGCCTCGGCCTGCTGACGCGCTCGCGCCATGTGCTTGGCGATTTCCCCACGCTGCTCGGCGGACATCCCAGCACCAAAGCCCGACCGGCCCGGCATCCTCGGGGGTTGTCCCCATCGCTGGCCCCACGGCTGTCCCCAAGCTCGGCCAGTTCGTGGCGGTTGCGCCATGGGTCCATGTCCCCAAGGTCCACCGCCCCAAGGTCCCCAGGCTTGTGGCGGTTGCGCCATGGGTCCATGCCCCCAAGGTCCATGTCGCCAGGGTGCGCCAGCTTGCGGCGGTTGCTGCATCGGGCCAGGTCCCCAAGCTTGTCTTCCTCGGGGTGAACGGGGGGCTGCCGCAGGCGGTTGCCCCGAGCGGGTCATCCCTCGATGAAACAATCGCATCCCCGCCGCGAACTCTTCGGGGCTCAATTTGCCGTCCTTATCGCGATCCATTCGGTCGAACCAGACCTGGGGATCCCAGCCGCCCGGTGCTAGCTGCCTGGTCCTCGGTGCTCGCGCCGCTGCGTCGGGACGGCGTGCTGGTGTAGCCTGAGGTCGATCGGCGGGTCGGGGCCCCGCACCCGGTCGGGCATCTTGCGGTCGCCCACGTTCGCCGCGTGGCGAATGTTCGGGTGGGCCGAACCCGTGTCCCATCGGGGGCCGTCCCCAACCTTGAGGCTCCGCATCACTGCGGGGGCCCCGTTGACGCATGGCGGCCTCGAATTCCTCTCGAGTCACCACTCCATCTTCGTTTGCGTCCGCTCGTTTGAGCATTTGTTTGACAAAATCCGGCGCTGAGTCGGGGATTTCGTCCAAAACAATCCGGCCGTCCTGGTTCGTATCCAATCGCTGGAACATCCGCTCCGCTCCCTGCGGTCCAGCCGGTTCAGGCCGCTGACGATCAGCCGATTGGGCGACGCTGACCAGGCCGAGGCCCATCAGGCCCCCAAACAGCATCGATAGCATTCGAGTCATCACAATGATCTCCTTCACAGAAATGGTTGGGCGTGAGTTTACAAGTAACATAAACCGTAACGCGCCCGCAGAGTTTCGATCCACTCGAGTCGAAGTGGTGGAGTGTTCTTTGTTCTTTGTTCTTTGTTCTTTGTTCTTTGTGCTTGGTGCTTGGTGCTTGGTGCTTGGTTTCCAGTGATTGCTCCGAC
>REEF01000839.1 GCA_007695205.1 Planctomycetaceae bacterium | reverse complement strand
CGCGAGCCGCCTCGTTGACCGTCGGAGCCAATACCATCAACGAAATGTCACGGTGTGAGATCCGCTCGTCCTGCTGACCGTGCCACAGCAGCGCGCAGCCGACCAATTGCGCCAAATCCCCCCGCTGCAAGGCATCGGTCGGTCCTTTCAACTGAATCAGCGTGAAACGGTTCAGCAACGGCACCTTCCAACAGATAATCGATCTTCTGCCCCGCGTAGACGCCCGTCTGCAGCAGACGCGCCTGGAAAAGAGGGCAGGACTGAGATTGGTGGGTGGCACCTATCGGTAGATGTTCGGCAAACCCGTGCGGATCAGATGGCAGCTTGGAGG
Organism: Planctomycetaceae bacterium; assembly: GCA_007695205.1. Taxonomy (GTDB): domain Bacteria; phylum Planctomycetota; class Planctomycetia; order Pirellulales; family Pirellulaceae; genus SKKK01. Next base: position 5,531 of record REEF01000839.1, on the reverse strand, counting down.
GGGCATGAATCGGAGGGATTTTCCGGAGATTGAGGCCGGGAACATCGTCCGGTCAAGAAGATCTGCTGAAAGAGGAGCCGAGGGCGAGCATCCCGACGGTCGGGGGAAAAGCCACACGCACCACGACAGGGTGAGTCAAATTGGTGGGTGGCACCTATCGTGACGGCACCTATCGTGACGGGGTGAGTGAAATTGGTGGGTGGCACCTATCGGTAGATGGGAGATGACCGACGCAAATCGCCTAAAGTTCCCAGGCTGTTTTTTCGGAAAAATCGATTCAAGCCGTACAGGTGAACGGCCGATACTGGACGTGGTGACGTGTGGATTGGTGTTTCGAGTATTTCTTTTCCCCGGCGTTGATCATCAGCCATGTCGAATCTTTCCAACTCAGCCTCGATGGAAGCGAACCGGTCCGGTCGGCTCCGAGATTCCCTGCATGATTGGGTGGGCGATTGGGGAGGGGTCACGATCGATGCGTTTTCGGCGATCGGCGATATGGCCCTGTTTGCGTGGAGCACGCTGTACTGGCTGGTGTCACGTCGGCCGCGTCGAGGGACGTTGTTACCGATCCTGTACCAGGTCGGGGTACTCAGCCTGCCGGTCGTGGCGTTGACGGGAACGTTCATCGGCATGGTGCTAGCGGTGCAGAGCTTTTTTCAGTTCCAGCAGCTCCGCATGGAAACGCGTTTGGGCGCCGTGATCAACATGACGCTGGCACGAGAATTAGGCCCGGTGCTGGCCGCTACGATGCTCGCTGGTCGCGTGGGCAGCGCGATGGCAGCGGAGCTGGGAACGATGCGGGTCACCGAGCAGATCGATGCGTTGTCCAGCATGGGGACCAATCCGATCCATTATCTGGTCGTCCCTCGTTTCCTGGCCTTTGTGATGCTGATCCCCGCGTTGACGGTGATGGCCGTGTTTATGGGGGTGGTGGGTGGCTATTTTTACAGTGTCGTGATCTTGGGCATCGACAAACACCATTATCTGTATAATACACGGGAGTTTGTCGGGAGCTGGGATCTGTTTTACGGTTTGGCGAAGAGTGTTTTTTTTGGTATCGCCATGGCGATCGTCAGTTGCTACCAGGGCTTTAACTGTACGGCGGGGGCGGAAGGGGTCGGCAAGGCGGCAACGGCGGCTTTTGTGCATTCGTTCGTGTTGATTCTTCTGCTGGATTTGATGTTGGGTATCAGCCTGGATGCCGTTTATTTCGCACTTTGGCCCGAAGGTTCCAGTCTGTTTTGATGTCAGGAGCGCCCCCGGTGATGATGAACGCTCTACCACCGACGCAAGAGCAACTGGATCGCCCTTTGATCCAGGTGCATGATCTGTCGGTGCGTTTTGGCCAGCAGGAGGTCTTGCGGAATATCAATCTGAGTATTCCACGAGGTCAAAGTATGGTGGTGATCGGCGAGAGCGGTTGCGGCAAGACCGTCTTGTTGAAAACGTTGATCCGTTTGATCGCCCCCACTCGTGGCAGCGTCCATTTCGATGGGCAAGATCTGGCGAAACTGAGCGAGAAGGAGTTGACCAGCCAGCGGATCCGCTGCGGCTACGTGTTTCAGAACGCGGCGTTGTTCGACAGCATGACCGTCGGGCAGAATGTCTCGTTTCCGCTCCGCCAGCACACGAACATGTCCGACCGAGAGATCCTCGAACGCGTTCGGGCTCGATTGGCCGAAGTGGGGTTGCCGGACAGCGCGATGAAGAAGAAGCCGGCCGAATTGTCCGGCGGGATGCGCAAGCGGGTTGGATTGGCGCGGGCCTTGATCATGGAACCCGAGCTGATTTTGTACGACGAGCCGACGACCGGCTTGGACCCGATCATGAGCGACGTGATCAACGAACTGATGATGCGGACTCGACGCCACTATTCGGTGACCAGCATTATCGTCAGCCACGACATGCGAACGGTGCGTCGCGTGGCGGATCGAGTCGTGATGATTTGTCCGGTACCGCGTCTGCAACCGGGCGAACCACAGATGATTTTCGATGGTCCGCCCAGCGAATTGGAGCGTTGTGCTGACCGCCGCGTCGCGCAATTTGTGCGAGGCGAGGCGGGGGAGCGTTTGATGGAATTGCGCGGCAGTGCCGCCATCTCGGCTTGACAAACCCGGCCCGGATCGACAACGCTGGAAGATGGCAGAGGATGAAAGACAATGGATGAACGAGTCTTGAGATTTCGCGTCGGTGTCGTGGTCGTCGCTTCGGCGATCGTCACCGTCGTGTTGGTGATGTTGTTCGGCGCTTGGCCAACCATGTTGCAGCCTCAATATACCTTGCATATCATTTTCCCCGAAGCGCCGGGGATCACCGTGGATACCCCGGTACGCAAGAGCGGGGTGTTGATCGGCCGGGTTTCCCGAGTGGAATTATTGGACGAAGGCGGCGTGCTGGTCAGCACCAACATCAATCGGAACTTTACGCTCCGCAACAACGAAACCTGCCGCATCGGGACAGGATCGCTGCTGGGCGACGCCGTCTTGGAGTTTGTGCCCGCAGGGCATGACCAACTGCTGGCTCGGTTCGACACCAACCGCACCGGCCGTTTGGACCCCGAGCAGGAGAAGATGGCGCTCAAGCCGCTCGAGGACGGCGATCTCATTTCCGATGGGATCGTCGCAGCCAATCCGTTGCGGGTCCTGGTGAACCTGGAGCAGAACATCAGCACAGCATTCGCTTCGATCCAGATCGCAGGGGATGAAGTGGCTCAGGTCGCTCGTTCGGTGAACGGGGCCTTGGATCGCACTGAAGGAGCGGTGCCACGACTGTTGGAAAAAACGGAAACGGCGCTGGACGGGCTGAGCGAAACGATGCGGGCGGTTCATAACTTGCTGGGCGATGAACAATTGAACGCCGAACTGCGGCAATCGCTGCGGGAAATGCCCCTGTTCATTCAGGAAACGCGCCAGACCTTGGCCCTTGCACGCACGACACTGGACAGCTTTCAACAGGTCAGTGAGAAAGCGAATGTGAACTTGGAAAACCTGGAACAATTCACCGGTCCCTTGGGCCAGCGGGCGGACGAGCTGTACGAGGAGATTCAACGTAGTGCGATCGAATTGCGACGTACCTTGACGAACGTTTCTCAGTTCAGCGAATCGTTGCGAGACGGGCAAGGGACGTTCGCGCGTCTGGTAAATGACGATGAACTGTACGTCAGCATCACTCAGGTCGTGGCGAACGCCGAAGAGGTGACTCGGCGGCTGAGGCCGATTGTGGAGGACGTGCGGATCTTTACCGACAAGATCGCTCGCGACCCCAGCCAGTTGGGTGTACGCGGCGCACTGGATCGCCGCCCCAGCGGGCTGAAGACCGGAGTCACGACCTGGTAATCGGCCGCCAACGCAGCCGCCATACGTCTTGGGAAATCGTTGCTGCCCACATCATTCGGCGGGACGGTCCAGGCGGTACTCGTAATCGGGCCACAGCGGGCAGTTCAAGTGAATCCAGGTCTTGATCGCCCGCAGTTCGGCCTGGTCCAACGAAACCTCCTGGTGATGTTCGTCCGCCAGCACGGTCCACAGACGGCTCTGCAGTGTTCCGAAGCTAAGTGGTTCTGCTTTGAAATGCCGCATCCCGTAGGTAAAGTCGAAATAGTGGACCCAACCGCCTTCGATCAACGTGCGGTACGATTTGGGAACACGATCGTTGCCCAGAGTGCCTCGCAGGTCACTTCGTCCCGGTTGGCTGCCGTCATGGCAGCTCACACAATTGGCGTCCAACACGGGTTGCACCACCTGTTGGTAATCGAACGCGGCCGAACCCCAGGACGGCGCCTGCAATGACCGTGGTGGCTGGAACAGGGCGGAGCCGACTTCCAGCGTGGGCGACGCGTGGCGGTCTTCATGACAGCCAACGCAACTGCGTCGTTCGCCGGCTTGCAACTGGACGACGCTCCGCATCCGCTGCAATTCGTTCCAGTGCTGGTCCAACAACTGAAAATACAGCACCTTTCCGGCCGGAGCCAAGAAATTGACCGATCCGTCCTCCTCGATGGGCACCGTGCCCAACGACGCTTTGGCAACATAACTGGGCCAACCTTGGGCTTCACGCACTTGGTACAATCCTGGCGAGACTTGCTGGACGTGATCGGACCAGTTGTGATTCGTGCGCAGCGGCCCCAGCAGCGCATTGGGGGTACGGGTCTTGAAGGTGGCGGCCGGTCCGCGGACCAGATGCACCGGCGCGGCATAGAAATCGGTAAACGGCGGGTGATCCGCGCGGTATTGACCGCACGCCAGCCGCTCAAGCGTCGGCGGGATCTCTTCGGCCACGTGAAGATACCTGGCTTGGCCGCGAGCCACCGACGAACCCAGCCCGATGTACACGTCCTGGATCGTGAACTGGCCCAGGTTCTGCCGAGCCAGTTGGTCGTCCCGGGTAGTGGCTGCGACGGGCGGACGAGGTCGCGGGCGCAAGGGACTGGGGCGCTTGCTGCTGATCTGCGGATCCGCATACAGCAGTTCCCGGTTCCCGTACCGGTCGATCACGTACAGGCACCAGTTGTGTTGGTTGTCCGGATTGTGAGCCACCAAGAAATGGTCGCTGGAGATCGGGTACGGGTCGCGGAACGAATCGTGATGCGACCGGCTCATCTGGTAATGCGGCCGGGTATCCGGGGTGATGTTCGTGATCGCGGCCGTATCGAAGGGCCCTTTGCTACGGTCGATCAGCGCGATAGGCCCTTGGTGATCGCCGTGCGACATCAGCGTGCAAACGATCTCGTTCGTGCCGGGGACCTCGTGTGCCTGGCTGTAGCAGTTGGGGGTGTTATTGCCGAAGATCAGCTCCGGATGGGTACCGTCGGGCCGGATGGCCCACAGCGTGTGGCCGAAATCGGCCCCTTTGTCCAGGTATTCTGATCGAGTCCAGAGGATGCGGCCGTCCTGCATGACCGACGGCTTCCATTCGCTGAGATTGGCATACGACAGGCGTTGGATCTGCGACCCGTCGGCTTCCATGCGATACAGCACGTAAGCCTGCGGACGCCAGCACAGGAACCGGACTTGACAGCGGGTGGTGTGAAAGGCCAGTCCACCATCGGGCAAGCAGACCGCGTCGAAATCGTGGTAAGGTCCGTCGGTCAATCGCTTCCTTTCCGAACCATCGGCCCGCATGGTATGCAGATGCCAGTAAGAGTCCCAGCCCTCGACCAGCGGCTGGTCAGGCCGGTAAGCGAAGTAGATGTTTTGAGCGTCGTAGTCGGCGGTCGGCTCGCGCACGATCCCGTCGCTGCCGTCGAACAGTTGCTGGACGACGGCTCGATCCGGTCGGAACCGGCCTTGCGAGTCGCGCGGGATGCTCAGCACGTACACGCCGCCGCCGGGTTCCATGATCCCGTCCAGATGCTCGCTGTAGTTGTGAGACTCGAGGAACGGGTGGCGTTTGGCGAACAAGATGCGTTCCAGCGGCGCCAGGTCGGGGTCGCGGAAGAACAGTGTTCGCTTCGCCAGTCGTGCCGATACGTACAGCGCCTGGCAGTCGGCGTCTTCCAATGCTTGACGTCGCAATTCGGTCGCCTGGCGTCG
>REEF01000973.1 GCA_007695205.1 Planctomycetaceae bacterium | reverse complement strand
CGGAACCGTGTCGAGGCGTGATCTTCGACATGGATGGTGTTCTTGTCGATTCCGAGGCGTTCATCTGTCGAGCGGCATGCCAGATGTTCCAGGAATTGGGCCAGACCGTCCAGCCCGAGGATTTCACACCATTCATCGGCACCGGCGAGAACCGCTACTTGGGCGGCGTGGCCGAGAAGTATCGGTTGGTGGTAGATATCGATGAAATCAAGAGGCGGACGTACGATATCTACCTGCAGATCATCAAGGGCGAACTGGAACCGTTGCCGGGCGTGAACGCATTCATTCAGAAATGCCGCAAGCTGGGCAAAAAACTCGCCGTCGCCTCCAGTGCGGATCAGCGTAAGGTCGTCGGGAATCTGAACGAAATCGGCTTGGCGCCGGAGTTGTTCGATGCGGTGATCGTTGCCGAGGATGTCGAACACAAGAAGCCCGCTCCGGACCTTTTCCTGCTGGCCGCCGAACGCTTGCAGTTACGACCCCAGCAGTGCTTGGTGATCGAGGATGCGGTCAGCGGCGTGGCTGCTGCCAAGGCGGCCGGGGCACGATGCCTGGCACTGACGACCTCGTTCGACCGAGAAGCCCTGGCAGATGCGGATTACTTCGCTGCCGATCTGTCCCATGCTTCGGACGAGGTGCTGTTGTGAGTAACCGATCGTCGATTCCCTTGTAGTTCCGCCTTAACCCCAACGTTGCATCAAGCCCCCTCGGTGACCAGACGTAGCACTCGCAACATCGTCGGTTCGGGCCAAGGTTCGGGGACGGGTCGGTCATTGTTGCCGCCGGCGTTTTCCCAGCGCAGCAGGTACCGGCTGCGATCGTCGGGGGATTGGCCCTGGTCGTTGATCCACTGGACTCGCATCCGCCCACCCTTGCGTAGCAGCCGGTCGTTCGCGGGAACTCGGAAATCCGATTCGGGTACCGACAGTGAACGCTGCCAAGCCGGTGCCGGGTCCGGCGGCGTTGTTCTTATCGGCGTCAGCGTGGCTTCCTCCAGCACGATGCGCCGACTGCCATGCTGTTCGCTCCACACCACCTGCTCCAGTTGCCCACCGTCCAACGGGCGGATCGCTCCGGTGCGGACCACATACGGCAGCGCGCCGGTACCGCTGGTGTCCCAGCGAAAATCCCAGTCGGTCGCTTGGACGCGAAGCCATCGGCCGTCCTGGAATCGAGCATTATAGATTTGGCTGTTGCCGTGTTCATCGTATTTGTGATACGTGTGCACCGTTCGCTGTTGCGAGTCCCAGCCCAATTGCAAACTGGTCATGTTGCTCAAGCCCTGGCCGGGGCCCACCGGATCGACGATCACCTGCGTGGTTTCGCTGGTGATCGGCAAGGCGACCGGTTGGTCTTCGATCGACTGCCAATGTCGCAGATCGGGGCTGCGCGCGTAGGACAGCGTATGATTGGTGGAGTTGCACGGGGTATTGCGCCAAACCCACACGGCGTGCCAGAGCCCGTCCGGGCCGAAACGCGGGCCGCCGTAGGCGTTCATCAGACCGCGACCGTCCAGCAGCGGGACATCCAACAGCCGGCGCCATGTTTGCGTATCCGGGTCGTAGACGTTATAGATCTGATCGCCTCGACCGCTGGACCCCTGGCGGTATTCGAAATACAGCGTGTTGTCGGGGCCCGTGATGAAGGTAGGGTACCCGGGGTCTTCGTCGGGTGAAACCATCTGCAAACGCTCGAAGCTGCCGATATCGTGGGGTTTCTCCGAGCGATAATAGAGAATGGCCGGGGGGCTAGGCGGCCCTTGCAACAAGCCTCGTCGGTACGAACTGACGTGCAAAAAACCGTCTCGGTCGACGGCCAGCGTCAATTTCGCGTGCCCACCGGTCGGCCAACCCATCTGGATCGGAAAGCGGTAGAATCTCCAGGATTCCGAATCGAGCTGGCGTTGAGCCACCGTCAGGTAACGATCGGCGTCGTAATAGCCGACATACTGGAACGGAGCGTGCGTCAGCAGAACCGGACTACCGATCCGATGCGCCGACCAGACCGGCGCCACATCCGTCTGCTCGATGATCTCGGGATACTCACTCGCCCCACCACGGGCTTCGGCCAACCCGGCCGTGAATCCCGCCATCAGAACGAAAATGACGGTGCTTCCCCGAAGAACTCGTTCCTGTCGCATGTTGTTGTCCTTTCATTGCCAGATCTAGGATGTGTTGCTCCAGTAACCGCCTCGCGCATGATCGAAGCGGGCTTCGTGACCGCGTACTGTCAGATCGAAGTGGCCGTCTCGAAAGACCTCGCGGCCCATCACCCACGTTCGCACCGGCCAGCCCTGCAGCGATTGGCCATGCCAGGGACTCCAGCCACTCTTGGTCTGCTGCTGCTGGTTCAGGATCACCTCGGTTCGTTGCATGTCGACCAGGACCAAGTCGGCATCGTACCCGACCTGGATGCGGCCCTTGTCGACCAGATCCCAAACTCGCGCCGGTGCGTCGCTCATCCAGTGCGCGATCTGCTGCAGGGAGCAGCGTCCCTGATTGACCCGATCCAGCATCAAGGCCAGCGAATTCTCGACGGCGGGCAGACCGGACGGGGACGCTGGGTAGGGTTGCTGTTTTTCCTCGAGCGTATGGGGCGCATGGTCGGTGGCGATGACCTGGATCAGCCCGTCCAGCAGCGCCTGCCAAAGCTGTTGGTTATCCTGTTCTGTTTTCAGGGAGGGGTTCATCTGGATCAGCGATCCCAATCGGGGGTAATCGTCGATGTTCAGCAGCAGGTGATGGGGGCAGACTTCAGCGGTCAACAGCCCGCCATGCTCGGCAAACAACGCGACTTCGGCGCCGGTCGACACGTGTAAGACGTGAAAACGATGCTGATGGCGGCGGGCCAGGTCGGTCGCTCGCTTGGTGGCCACCCATGCGGCTTGATGGTCCCGAATTTGGGAATGAACCGCCACATCGGATTGGCCCGCAAAACGCTGCTGATTCGCGCGAACGATGCCTTCGTCTTCGCAATGAGCGGCGATGGGCAGGCTGGTTTCGGCAAAGATCCTTTCCAACGCCTGCTGGTCGTCGACCAGCAGGTCCCCGGTACTGGAACCGATGAAGATCTTGATTCCGGGCGTCCGCTGCGCGTTGCGCAATTCGTCCAGGTTCTGCGGAGTTGCTCCGATATAGAATCCGTAGTTGACCAGGCTCTTCTTCGCGGCCAAGTCCAGCTTTTCATTCAGCCGTTGCTGGCTGGTGGTGCTGGGCACCGTATTGGGCATTTCGAAGAACGTCGTGACTCCGCCTTTAGCACACGCTCGCGTAGCGTGGTGCAAATCTTCCTTGTGAGTCAGTCCCGGTTCACGGAAGTGCACCTGATCGTCGATCACACCGGGCAGCAGGCACAAGCCCGAGGCGGACACGACTTCGTCGGCCCTGGTATGCAGCGCAGGATCGATCGCCGCGATCTTCTGGCCATCGATCAGCACGTTGGTCCGCAGTTGTCCTTCGGGCAGAATTACGTCCGCGTTTTGGATTAACGTTTTCATGCAATTCATCTCGTCCAGGAAAGGAAGACGGCTCCGCAGTATAACGGTCGGACTTGGCTGATGCACGGGGTCTCGATTCTGACAGCCAACCTTCTGGTGTATTAAGGTGTCATCTTGACGGGCAGTTTCCCCATGTTCTGTGGTGCGTTTTGCCGTTCCAATCGCGGGGAAATTCCGTACTTTTCTTCAGAAAATACCGGTTCCACTGTCAGGAATCGCGTCTCGGTGGACTACGTAGGATAGATAAAGCTTAAACGTGATGCGATTCATGTGTTTGAGATGGTCAGAATCTGAGGCCTTACGATTCTGCGTGATTGGCGGAAGCCGCTGCGCCGGCTTCTAATCGCCAGCATGACCTTCACTAGACCGCCTGTGCTGTTGCCGTCTGGGGCGCAAGAGTGCCGGTCCTTCGGGTTTGGCGGCAGCGAAGGACGAGCGGGTGCGTGCATCCGGCCCCCCCGGGTTGTTCGCGAACGAGAGCCGTCCTTCGCGAGAAATCCACGTGACCTAAATAGCTCTCTCGGGTGAAAGCGAATGGTCATTAATCTGTGGTATTTGATTCCGAGGATAACGGAGTTTTTCAATAGATGATAGATCGAACAAAGCATACCAAGAGACGGAGGAAGAAACGCCTTTTGTCCAGGTGGTCGACAAGACGAGGAACTTTCGAGCAACTTGAGCGGCGAGACCTGTTGATCGCTTTGCCCGCCGGGTTCCTGCAAGGCATCGCGTTCGTTGACAGCAACATGGACGGGCAGTTGGATGCCGGGGACATACGCAAAGTGGGTGCGGAAATTCTTCTGCTTCAGGCAGAGGGTGACTCTTGGACACAGATCGAAAGCACGACGACGGACAACAATGGATTCTACCGATTTAGCGATCTGCAACCTGGAACCTATCGCATCAAGGAGATCGCCCCGTCCGGTTATGTCAACCACAACACCCAGATCCTCTCCCAGGTAAACCCCGCTGTCGAAATCGACGCACAGACGATCGAAGTGACACTCTTGGACCCGTCGACGATCAAAGCCACGGTCGATCTGGACGCTTTCTTCGCCAGTAACAAATGGGCGAAAATCAAATACACACTTCCCGGCGGCCAGGAACAGTCAACTTCGCTTGGCCAGTACCCCATGTTCGTGTCGGGACAAGATGCGGACGGTAACGAGGTGATGCGGCCGGATTTTCTCGGGGCCTGCTACGATCCATACAACTTTATTCAGAGCCCGGAGAGCATCTTTAAAGTCATGCCGAGTCTGGCGCCTGGTCACTCCAATCTCCAAAATGCCAATGTCGGTGCGCTCGCCCATCTTTACAACAACTACTTCGTTGACCCGGCGACAGGAGAGCCCAACACCTTATCCCAACTTGATGCCGTCGCAGTGCTGTTGGCGATACGAGAGCTGTCGTTCGACCCTGTGCCAGAGAACGGCGTTTCCTATATCTCGGATGACTTCTACTCGGGCGATTTCCAAGTCAATACACTCCTCAGTGGGAACCCATCGGGAACTCCCACCTTGCAGGAGTTCGTAGACCAGGCGGTGATCTATGCCAACGAAGCGTTCCAACAACAGGACCTAGCGATCTTCCTGGAGCCGGTCAAACCCCTTAACGATAAGGGCATGCAAGGAATGATCGCCACCCACAGTCTCAACTTCGCAAATGTCCCAGCGAACCCGGCGATCGATATCCAGAAGGCGACCAACGGCGAGGACGCGGACGCTCCGACGGGTCCGTACATCCTGGTGGGCGACGCGGTGACCTGGACGTACGTGGTGACGAACACGGGGAACGTGGCGCTGACGGATGTGGTGGTGACCGACGACGTCCTTGGTGCCATCGGCACGATTGCTTCGTTCGCTCCGGGGGCTTCGAAGACGCTGACGGCCAACGGGACGGCGGAGCCCGGTCAATACGCGAACCTCGGCACGGCGATCGGCACGCCGCCGGTGGGCCCGGACGTGAAAGCCAGCGATCCGAGCCACTACTTCGGTGCAGCGCCGTCGCTCACGATCGAGAAGTTGACCAACGGGGAAGATGCCGACGATCCGACCGGTCCGTACATCCTGTTGGGCGATCCGGTGACCTGGGAGTACATCGTGACCAACACCGGCAACGTGGATCTGGTCGACGTGCAGGTCACCGACGACGTGCTGGGCCCGATCGGCACGATCCCGCTGCTGGCGCCCGGCCAGACGCAGACGCTGACGGCTGCGGGTACGGCCCAGGCCGGCCAGTACGTCAATCTGGGCGCAGTGACCGGCACGCCGCCGGTCGGCCCGGATGTCACGGATTCGGACCCCAGTCATTACTTCGGCGCCACGCCAGCGATCATGATCGAGAAGTTGACCAACGGGGAAGATGCCGACGATCCGACCGGTCCGTACATC
>REEF01000241.1 GCA_007695205.1 Planctomycetaceae bacterium | reverse complement strand
CGTTGATCGTCCCGTCCTACTCCCGCCAAATCGATGGAACCAGAAGGGGAAACGAGCGACTGGTCGGTCACGGATGCCGAAGGAGATTGCCAGTCCGCGGTGGGCCACAGGATCAGCGTGCCGTCCAGGCTGCCGGTTAGCAGGCTGCGCCCATCGGGAGAGAAACTGACCGACGTCACTTCGTCGGTGTGCCCCTTGAGCGTGAGGATCTCCGTGCCCTTGAGCCGACCGGTCGATTCCGTCTGCTGCCGCGGATCCCAGACGATGGCTGTATGGTCCTGGCTGACGGTGATGGCGCGCGTTCCGCTGGGAGAAAAAGTCACAGCGTTCACGGCGGCCGAGTGCCCTTCGAGCTGCGAGGTGATCACCGGCTGGTCGCCGGTCACGTCCCAGACCAGTGCTTGATTGTCCTCGCCACCGGTGATGACCTGCTGACTGTCGGCCGAGTAGGCGGCGCACAGCACCGCTTGATCGTGACCCGCCAACTCGTGCAATTGCTGTCCCGTTTCGGCGTCCCAGATACGTGCGGTTCGGTCGCTGGACGCGGTCAGAACGTATCGGCCATCGGAAGAAAAGGCGACGCTCCGGACGCGATCCTGATGCCCGATGAAGCGGGTCAGCTCCCGTCCTGTGTCGGCGTCCCAGAGTCTCGCAGTGCGGTCGTCGCTGGCCGTTGCGACGCGATTTCCCGAAGGCGAAAAGACGACGTCGTTCACAAAGCCGGTATGGCCCTCGAGTCGCCGCTGGACAAGCCCCGATTCGGCATCCCAGATCTTGGCGGTGGTATCCCAACTGCCGCTGACGATCCAGCGGCCATCGGGAGAGAACCGGGCCGAAGCCACCGAACCCTGGCGGGCGAAACGCATGCCTAATCGGCCCGTCTTCACGTTCCAAAGATTCGCCTCGTCGCCCCCGGCCGTCAACAGCAGCAAGCTATCGGGGGAGAAGGCCAGAGACCAGGCCTGGTCAGGATCTGTTTGCAGGATTTGATGCGGTCCGTCGCTGTCGCCGGCATGCTGACTGATTTGGTCCACCCTCCAGATCTGAACGGTGCCCTCGGCAGCCATGATCGCGGCCTCGCTACCATCGGGTGAAAAGGCGACATCCTGGATGATCGAGGAGCCCAGGTGAACTTGCCCGATTTCACGATTTGTTTCCACCTGCCAGAGGCGTGCGACCCGGTCGGCACAGGCGGTCAGTGCGTAGCGGTTGTCGGGCGAAAGAGCCAAGGCCGTGACGGCATCGGGATGTTTGAGAAGAATCGACGTGGCCTGGCCGGTGTTTGTGTCCCAGCCGATGACCGTATTATCCGAACTGGCGGTCAGGACTCGCCGGCCGTCCGAGGTGAAGGTCGCGGAGGTGACCGGACGCGAATGGCCCGACACCTGCCACAGGGTTTCACCCGTCTCGCCATCCCACAACCGGCATTGGCCTCTCGCGTCGCCCGTAAAAAGCACGTTGGCCACGGGCGAGAGGGCGACGGCGGTCACTTCGGCAGCGTGCCCATCGAATCGGCGCAGCAGTTGGCCCGTTTCCCCGTCCCACAGCTTCGCCGACCACCCCGGCACTGCATCCCCGTCTGCTGTCTGCTCCCGCGCTGCCCCGGTGAGAATTCGATGACCATCGCTCGAAAGGGCGACGGCCGCGCTGAATCCGGTTGCAGGAAGGGTCAATTGTTGGGCGCCGCTGACGATGTCCCACACACGAACGGTGTTGTCGATGGCTGCGGTCAGGATACGTTTTCCATCGGGGAAGAAACGGCACGCAGCGACGAGGAAATCGTGTCCTTCTCTTAGTTGGCGCATCTCGCGTCCCGAGGTGACATCCCAGATCCGAGCCGTGCGATCCCGACTGGCGCTGACGATCCGCGTGCCGTCGGACGAGAAGTCGGCTCCCAGGATGGCGTCGCGATGGCCGGTAAGGACGCGGCTGCGATAAACTCGCAACTCCTCGTAACGTTCCAAGCTCCAGAGCATCGCCCGATGGTCGTGGCTGCCGGAGAGGATTCGACGGCTATCCGGTGCGAATGCGCAGGCCGGCACACGTCCACCGTGGCCGCGAAGCGTTTTCAGCGGCCGGCGCTCGGCCACATCCCAGACACGCACGGTGTTGTCGTTTCCGCTGCTGAGCAACAGACGCCCGTCCTCGGAGAAGTGAACGGTACGTACCGCCGCGGTGTGCCCCAGCAACGTCTCGTACGGCGGCGGCGGGTTCGTGCGATCGCTGGTCAACACGGCGAAGTCGAAGGGACGTAGCTGATCCGGATCCCATAACAGAATTCGTCCATCGTAACCGGCGGTAACGACCGAAGTGCCATCCGGAGCGAAAGCCCCGCCGAAAACGGGTCCGCCATGCTCCAGAAACGGTGTTTGCGGCCGAGCGGTTTCGACGGACCAAACGAGGGCCGATCCATCCTGGCTGGTTGTCAAGATTTTCTGTTCGTCGGGCGAGAAACTGGCCGACCAGACCCACCAATCGTGGCCGTGAAAGACCGTGGATTCGCCGCTCTCCAGGTCCCAGAGTCGAGCGGTATTGTCGTAAGAGCCGGTCAGCAGGCGTTTGCCATCGCGCGAGAAAACCACGGACAGGACTGCGTCGCCATGACCGCGGAGCGATGGGGTATCTGCAGGCTGGCCTGTCTGGATATTGAAAACTTGGAGGTAATCGGGCGAGTGATTGTTACCGATGGCCAGATAACGGCCATCCGGCGAGAAGGCCGCAGCGAACACATATTGGCCCTCGGTGGAAATCATCGATTGCAGTTCGCCCGTCTCGGTCTCCCAGATGCGGATCACACCGTCCCAGCCACCGGTGACAAAGAGTCGTTCGTCCGGCGAGAAAGCCACGGTTTCGATCGGCTGCTGGTTGTCGACTTCGCGGACGTGCTGCTGGCACAGATACATCAATCGGCCCCATTCCCAATCGCGCAGCGCGGGTGGGCAGTCGTCGAGCAGTTCCCTTGCCCGTTGGAAGGCGTTTTCCTCGATTTTGGCCGCTGCCAGCCCGATGCGAGCGACGTAGGCTTCCCGTTCGGCCTGCTGTCGCTGCCGGGCCTCGGCCGCTGTAGCCTCTAGTGCTTGGGCGGTGGCTTTTTCGGCCCTTTGCCGCTCGGCCCGCTCCGCCTCAGCGGCGCGTTTTTCTCCCTTTGCCGCATCGTCAGCTCGCTCTTGTTCCCGAATCGCTTCTTCGGGTCTTAATTCCGCGTCCTCTTGCGCCGAAATCGCGCCCTGTTCCGCCAAAAGAGCTCTGTCGCGTTCGTTGCGAATCCAGAAAAACGCCACGCCGACGACGATCAACACAGCCAGCACCAGAGCGCCGGCCAAGCGTTTGGCGGCTTGCAGTCGTTTCTGTCGTGAATCCCGCTCCTGCTGCGCGATTCGGACTCGCTGCAGGACGGGGGCGTGCGACGGCTCACTTGCATCCAACAGCGTGGCGGCCAAGTCGTAGTCGCCTTTGCGCAGCGCGCTCGAAGCATAGGCCAAGCCCGCTTCGACGATGCCTGCTTGAGCTGGATGGTTGCCGGACCAAAGGGCATAGGCCTCGCGGAAACCGAACAGCGCACTCGCGAAAACCTGGTAGTCATCTTCCTGCAACGCCTGCTCCAGCCCCCGTTCGGCACGTTCGGACAGACGAATACTCTCCGAATGCGCGTGGTAGTCCCGAATGGCGGCCTGGAAATCACCGACGCTCGAATAACGGTCTTCCGGCTGGGTTTCCAACGCCCGCAGCGCGATCTCCAGCAGTTCTCCCGATTCCTGGGTGGCCGCCAGTTCGTTGCGAGCCGCTGCGGTCAGACAATCCATCACCGTGGGGCCCATGTGCGGCGGACTGCCGGTGACGATCTCGTAAAGGATCGCGCCCAGCAGGTAGATGTCGCTGGCAACGCCGATCTTTGCCGATTCGCCAGCGGCCATTTCCGGCGCCATGTAAGCCGGAGTTCCTGCCACGGTGGCACTTTTGGCCACCTCGTCGACGGAGATCGCCAAACCCCAATCCATCAGCATCACTTCGCCGAAGTCCCCCAGCATCACATTTTCAGGCTTCAGATCGCGATGCAGGACACCACGCGAATGGGCAAAGGCGACCGCGTCGGCCACCTTCATGAGAATTTCCAGGTTCTCGGTTACCGACTTATGACGCAGATCGGTATCCCAGGGCCGACCCTTCACTCGCTTCATCGAGTAGAACAGCGTGCCGTTTTGGTCTTTGCCCAAATCGTAGATGGGGACGATATGCGGGTGTTCCAGTTCGCCGGTAACGACCGCTTCGCTCAGGAATTTCTGCCGAGAATGCAGATCGGCCTGCTTATCGGACCGCAGCGTTTTCACCGCCACGGTGCGGTTGATGGACGTCTGGCGGGCTGCCGACACGAGCCCCATCCCGCCTTGTCCCAGTATGTCCAATACTTCGTAATCGGGATGCTGGCCTTTCAAAGGGTCGCCGCGTTGCACGATCCGCGATTGGACCACCACGTTCGTCGACGCCTCGACGGTCCCCAAGCCGGACCCGAGCGATGTCGTGATTTTGGCGTTCGGGGCGCTATGGCCCTGCCACAGCGTCACAACACGTTGCGCGAGATCTTGGGAAGCGTCCGGCAGCGGCGCATCGCCGGCCGGCGGTTGCTCGATCGTGGCCGACTGGGGCAAGAGGGGCCCGGCCGTATCGCGAGGTTTCTCCTCCTGCGGCACCTCGGCTGGCCCTTCGGGAAGAACTTCGACCGGGGCTGCGGCCGGGGCGGGCGACTCCGCCGATGATGGCCCGCCGCTCATTTTCAGCGCGAATGGAAAACTTGCCAACCACTCGGCAGGCAACTCGAACCGGCATCCCGGGCAGAAGCCCGCCAACGCATCGTTTTCACTTATCTTGGCATTGCAGAACGGACATGTCGACATGATCAATTCTCACTGGCTGGCTTGGGATCGGCGACGAGATGACTGTTGTCCCGTTCGACCAGACGCCGCCAGCGCGCGCCCCGCGTGAACCGTTGAGGTTCGGCCTGCTCCATCGCCTGCTTCACCTTCGTGGGCCAGCGGTCGCGAGCCCGCTTTGCCTGCCAGGCAGCCGACGCGGCGATCGCTACGGCGGCTGTCCGGGGATGCCGCGTCTCGTCCATTTCTTCGGTCCGAGCCTCGGAAGGCACCTCGTCCACAGATTCGGCGGCCGATGGCGGCTCGGTTCCGACTGACTCAGCCGCCTCGGCCTCGTGTTCAGGCGCTGCGTCTGCGTCGAAATCGGCATCCGGAGCCAGCGGATTCGAGCCCGGTCCGGGTTCGCGCACCGGATCGCCGATCGAACGGCCCGACTTGTAGAATTCCAGTAGCTTTCGCGGCGGGAAACCGATCTCGCGTAAATAGATGCGATACCGTCCGTTAGGCAGCCCCTCTTGAACAAACCGTTCGAACAGTTCTTCCAAATGCTCTAAAGCGTCTTCGGGAAGCAAGTGCGGATCACCTTCTTCACCCAACGGACCCACCTTGACGATCACCAATTCCCGAGTCGCCGTCGAGGTTACCTCGACGGCCGTCTGGATCTCTTCCGCACGAACGATCGTGGGCCCGTTGGCTCGAGATTCCACTGGCCTACTCTCGGTCGTGATCGGCAGCAACGGGACCGGTGCCTGGAACTGGACCGCCTGCGGCGCGAAGGCGAACTGTCCGGCGGGGAGTATCGAGACGGCTTCTGCCGTCGTCGAGGCCAGATTCCGAATTTCACCGTCCGCTGTCGCTCGTCCCTCCAAGCGAATGCTCTCGTCGCTTGTCAGGGTGACGACGACACGCAGGTCATTGCGGCCTTCCTCGATTAGTTGCAACAGGAAAGCGAGCGGATACTCGTGGGCCAATTCCGCCATCACCGTATCATCGGCGACGATGGACTACCGCTGGTGGCCGAAGGCGACCGTGTACT
>REEF01001061.1 GCA_007695205.1 Planctomycetaceae bacterium | reverse complement strand
GCGTCGAACTATCCAGAAAATCGTCCATCCTGCTCACTGCCTCGGAAACCGCTGCTGCCCACTGGCCCCTGCCGAACAACAAATCCAATGTCGGTTTCGTGGTATTCGGGGAATCTTACTCGTTATTGTGCGGGCGTCATGTCTTAGGTTAGGTCTTCACTCGTCGTACTGCAATGCCGAGTCCAGCAGTCAGCTCAGTTCGCATTTCTCTCAATGTCTCGGCACCAATCATAGCCTGAGCATCGACTTCGGAAATTACCTGGAATTCATGTTTTGGTACCGGCAAGTACAGTTCCGGCAGGCTTGCCCAGATCGCTGTCTTAGCAACACAGAGGATCTCTCCTAGAAAACAAGGAGCGTGTCGATAGTCGATGATCTCGCCCTCCCAGAGTTCACGCCACCATCGTGCTCCTTCGCTCGGGACTGGCAGAGTTATCGGAAAAAGACGGTGAAAAGGCACATCCTGAAGCCCCTCCACGGCGCGTGGTAACGTTGGTTCTGAATGAACCAGAAGCTGCTTAAAACGCAAGAACCGTGCGTAAACTTTCGTAGGCTCCGATCTCTGTTCTCGTTGTTTGAGCCAAGAGCAAAATGATCGCGATGTGGTAAGAAGATGTGGCATGCTCATCACAACATGTCCTCTTGCCAGCCATCTTCGTTGCTTCCCGTTTCATAACTCACGGATGTCTCATACTCCCACTCCTCCGCAGCCCGGCCAGTGACTCTCGCCCATGCCTCTTCTGCAACATACAAAAGGGATTCGAACCAACCCTCCGAAAGTTGCGACATTTTCGCCGGGTCCGCAAGCACCTGTTCATAATGCTCTTTGCCAAGGCCGACGACGAAGCAGCGAGCATAAAGAAATCCATCGCTGGATTGACCCGAGTCACCTGCGTGGCTTGCGTATTGGGCTCCATCAAGCCGGTAGAGAGCATGTGCAAGACATTCCTCAAACTGGTAAATTTCTGCCTCCCCCAAGTGGGACAACCGCTCCACAAGCGGCGCAACCGCTGTTTCTTCATCACCGTGTTGAAGAGCCTTGCGGTTAATAGTGCCTAGATGTTGCCAGAATTCCTGCTCAGTCATCGGTAAAAGCTCCTTAAAAGGGACATCGGACCGTCTATTTCTGCGGATCTTCTTCTGTTTCGAGTTTCTTGAGCAAATAGGCTGCCCGCTTAAAGCCTTGCTCTGCCGATTTGCGGAGCAATTCTATCGCCTTTTCGCGATTGCGGGGCACTATGATGCCTGCCAGGTAAATCCGAGCAAAGTCATACTGCCCGTGCGGATCCCCGCGTTCCGCGCGAGGATAATGGAAGGACAGTTGATCGGTTTCAATGTTCCAATCCCAATAGTCGCGCTTGTTCGAGTCCCAGAGATGGACCAAAGTCTGGTCGAGCCATTCCAGCTTCCCATAAGTGGTATCAATGGTTCCCAGTGTTGAAAGTGATCTTGCAATAAGACGCTTCTTAAGCAACCTCTTCTTTCGGTCGAACAGACCAAGGCTGAAATCCACGGTATCCGAGCAGTGAACGTGGGCCTGAACGCTCATCTGCGACGGTCCATGCAATACGGGTTTTCCCCACCAACGATCGAGAGTCATCCCCGAGTCCAACACGTGCTGATAAACATTCTGACAATAGTTGCGGTCCCAGCCATATTGTCCCGCGTATGTATCGAGAGCCAACCAAATGCTATGGAGCAAAAAGCACTTCCGGTCATTGATGTTCCAACTGCTAAACAAGGTCCTGTCGAAATAGATTTTCACGATCATCACATCGAGAAATTCCACACTGGATAAATGCTGCTGTTGATCGTAAACGAACTGAATGATCAGCTTGGCAACTCCGCGAGACCGCAGTTTGCCGAATTCCAGCGCGAAGAGGTCAACAATGTGCTCCTTCGGCAAGTCCTCTGGCAAAGGTGGTGTAAAGTCGAAGTCGAAGTATTTCAAATAGGTAGATCTGGTCATGGAACTGCATATTTTTTCTGTGGCTGGGGCATCCTATTTCCAATTGGATCTTGAAGAACGCCGTGGGAATCCAAGCCAAGACGCTGCCGATTTCTGGCATACGCGTTCACAAGGCCCTGCTCCATGCTGCGAGCTTTCGTCCGTGTCAAGTTTCTTGCGAGGGTCTTTGTCTCATAGAGGTCGAATCCCGCTTTATTATTGAGAGCATTGACCTGGCGATTTGCACGGTACGATTTGCCCTTACGGGTAATCTTGCCGGAGCCAATACCGTACTTACGAACTTGACCGGTAAGTTTGTTTCCATCAAGAATCATCGTTTCGAGGGAATTCGATAAGGCTGAGGCATTGGACCACGATACGCGTGCTCTTCCTTAACGGCTACGTTTCTACAAACCACCAGCATGCCCATATTACGATCGCGCACCATAGGCTGCCGCCTTCGATTCGCGAGAACTGGTGAGGCGAATTCGACACAAACACATCCTTCTCCCGAATAATATCCTTGCTCTTGCATACGCTCTGTCCAATAGGCAAACTCCTCTTCATAGGTTACGTATATGTCGTCGAGCGGAATTCCGGTTGCCCCGTCTCCCAAGCGGCCGACACCTGTGCGGACAAAGTGAAACTCTAGAATGACACTCGTTTCGATGCGGTAGCAGCAACTGTCTTGAGTAGACCAAACGAGAAAATGCACTTCGTTGGGGCAATCCTGGTGCGCGACGCCCATCAAAAATGACTCGTGAAAACTTTCACCATAAAGCGGTTGGTATTCGTTTGTATTCATCTTCGTTACCATGTTGGACCGGGAGAACCGGGGCCCGTACCACCTTGAGGCCCGCCACCATTGCTTGGAATTCGAGGGGAACGGTGCGTGCTGCTGACGGGTCGACCCGCATTGTTAATATAGCCTCCGTTTCCGAAAGGGTCGAATTTGCTCCAGTGTTGCGGCTCACGCCCCTTTCGTGGTACCCACTTTGCGCGAACAAATTTCGTCTTTGGATCCAAAAACTCATATGCGCCGCCTTGCCCGGGCCTGCGAACGAGGCCGGCCTTCTTCAGCGCTGTCGTTCCGGAAATCAAGGACTTTCGCCTCAGGTTGACTTTCGACGCCGCGTCTTGGTACCTTCCGCTGATCTTCGGAGTACACACGAGGTTGGTGTTATGCACCAGAACGCCGGCGTGCGACACGTAGTAGACGTGCTCGACGTCCACTTCCAGGTTGTAGACGGGTTCCGGACCCGGGCGGGGCGTGAGGGAGTGGACGTGGGCGATTCGGCCGGTGGCGGTCAGCAGGCGTTCGCCCGGCAGCAGGTCGCCCGCAGCGACGAAATCGTCTTCATCGACGCTCCAGATCGGGTGCGTGGCCGTGACGCCGATCGTCAGGTCCGGTTGGCCGTCCAAGCCGGTGACCCGCAGATCGAATGTGTCGCCCGCCGAGTGTGCGTAGCGTCCGGTGACCACGCGGAACCCGGCACCGGGAGGAGGACCGATCGGTGGGCACGCTCTGATGTTGAACACATCCGCCCAACCGGCTCCCCCCAGTTCGGTCAGCTCGACGTCCACTTGCCCGCCGATCTCGACGTAGTGACGCTCGATCCATTCCAACGGCCGCAAGAGTTCGATATCGACATACCCACCGTCGTCCTTCTGGAGCTGCATCGAAATCAATCGCCATCCATCCGGATTCCCCTCCGGACGCCGACCGTCGCCTTCCGCCCAACGTTCCTCGTCGGACAACTCCGGATTGTGCGCCAAGGCCCAATCGCCCGGCCGGATGCGCTCGATGGGGATCGTGGGCAGTGATGGACCGGCGGTAGTGGCGGTCAACGTGGTCTGTTCGAGATCGACCGCCGATTTGTAGCCGAACGGCGGGAGCAAGGCCAGGCAGACCAACGCCACGGCCAGACTCAGAATACTGGCGGCATTCCAAAACCACGGCCGGCAGCGGGAGGCTGCTGGGCGGTTCGGGCGTGAGCGAGGCAACCGGCGTGGTTTGGCCGCGGCAAGTCGGTCGGCGTTGTCGTGACCGGATCGGGGTGACGGCGGTGCGGTCCGATTGGGACTTTCAGCACCGGCCGGGTAACCAAGAGTTGGTTCCAAGGCAGACTCACTGCCGGAAAGGAAGCACGGTCCCGACCCAACGCGCACTGCGGGCCGGGCTGATTCCGGCGTGCCCGCAACGGGCTCGGCCGCGCCAGTGCCTCGTTGCGTCGAACTATCCAGAAAATCGTCCATCCCGCTCACTGCCTCGGAAACCGCTGCTGCCCACTGGCCCCTGCGGAAGACGATGTCGAACGTCTTGTCTGGGCCCTTTGGTATATCTTGCTCGAACCATCGCACGTCTTCAAGCAGGGATTCGGCCAAGAGGCCTGATCTGCTCTCCCGGTGACGCTCGACCTCGCCAAACAGGGCTTCCCGTGCTTTTCGCTCCAGATCTTCTCTGCGCCGCCGCTGCCGCCGGGCGACGCCGCGGGCAGCGGCGGAAGCGGTCAACCCGGCGAAGATCCCCACATAAGCGACGCTCCAACCGGGCCGGCCAGAACCGCCGGCTGGCTCGGCCGCCAGTTCCACCTGCGCGACGTGGCTCGAAACCGCCACCACCGGCGTGCCGGCCACGAAACACGAGCCTTGGGCCGCTTTCATGCCCGAGCGGCCGGCGAAGGCGAACGACGGAACTTGCAAGTCAAGACCTGACTCTCATGCCGCCTTACTTCGGCTTATACTGCGCACGTCAACCCGCTGCATTGTTTCTTCGTCATGTACGTCGTCCCTCGCCGGATTGGTGCTTTCGAAGGATCTCACGAAAGGCCACCTTCGGACCAACTGCCATTCTTCCTGCCTTTTGCATCCCGAACTCTGCCCATCCAATTGCATTGGGAGGATCACCGAGATAGTCGTACAACCTGGCAAGTAGAAGGATGCGACGAACCGTGGTCATCATTGGCATCAAGTCAACCGCGGATCTGCTTTCGATCTCGGAGATCTTGATATCAACGAACGGTCTGGGGAAGTCGTCGTACTGCCGAAAAAATGTTTCCCCCGTTTTCTCGAAGCAGACCAAGAGTCCCTCTACAGCAGATGGGTCTTCGAATTCCCACCAGTGGTCTGTTTCCCCGGCAGGTGCAAGTCGCGACGTGATTTCGCAATGAGCGCTGGACATCTTCTTGATATCCATCGGCGTCGCCCCCCCCGCGATCGGGAGAAACGAGTGATGTTCGCCAAGGTTTACGCAACAAGCCGCGTTATCGCTACGAGTTTGAAGGTCCACGCAATCTATAAACGGTTCCCGTACTCGAACCCATCGCAAACGACTTCGCACGAATCCAGTGTTCGAGAGCACCGGGCCTAGCCGCTCCTGGACTTCCTTTACGAATTCCGTCCTCGACATGTTGAACTCCCGTCACTCGTTGAGCTTTACTCTGATTCCGAACTTGTTCAGTTTGGCCCATAGCGTCTGCGTCGGACCTGTCCTTCCCGTCACACTGCTAGGAGAAAACCCCCAAACGACTTCGGCAACTTAACCAGACCTGAGCAACTTGACATCACGAGCGAGTTCCTGCCGAATGCGTGTGGTTAGACTTGTTCGTCCGACCTTCGATGCAAGTGCGGCGCGAAAAAGGCAAAAAATTGGGCAAAAAAAAGGCGGGAGCGAAAAAGGTGACGGGTCTGATTTGGCCCAATTTGCCGGAACGGCCCGATGGGTGCTGCGCGCAAATTGGACCTGTCCCCTTTTTCCACCACTCAGGGTGTTTTTGAGGTGATCTTGGGGTGATGATGCAGCGGCGAGGGGTGATGATTCGTCAATGGCGGCTGATGAAGCGGCGGTCGTAGTCGTGGTTTTCGCCACCGGCGGCAACGATGCGGCATCAATCAGATCGCACATCGTCGGTTACCCATCCATTTAATCTTTCCATCATTCGCAAGCATCAAGAAGTGCT
>REEF01000832.1 GCA_007695205.1 Planctomycetaceae bacterium | reverse complement strand
GAAGCAGGAATATGCTTTCGAGTTCACCAACATCTATCAGGAGGACGTACGGATCGCCTCGGTGCGTTCCACTTGCGGATGCGCGACGGTTCGCGTGAGCAAGAACGTGCTGAAGACGTTTGAAAAGGGCGAGGTGTTGGTCGTTTACAACACGAGGTCGTTCTTGGGCGCCAAAGGTTCGACGATCACGGTGGTGATCGATCGGCCTTACTATGCCGAGGTGCAGTTGACGGTTTCGGGCTTTGTGCGTAGCGATGTGGTGTTCGACCCGGGTTCGGTGGATTTTGGGGCCGTCGAGCTGGGACGTGGCGCCGAGCGTCAGATCGATTTGGTCTACGCCGGACGGAACGATTGGGAGATCATGGACATCCGCAGTGCGAATCAGCATTTCGAAGTGGAGTTGGACGAAATGGCTCGTCGTTCGGGGCGAGTCCATTACGCGATGCTTGTCCGGCTGAAACCCAGCGCTCCGGTCGGCTACATCAACGACCAATTGACCATCGTGACCAACGACGGCGGATCGCGTACGATGACGTTGTCGGTGGAAGGTCAGGTGGAATCCCCGCTGAGCATCAATCCGGCCTCGTTGTTCCTGGGCGTGCTCGAGCCGGGTCAGACGGTTCGTCGCACGGTAGTGGTTCGCGGCAACCAGCCATTCCGAATCTTGGATATTCGTTGTGATGACGAACACTTCAGCTTCTCCGACCTGCCCGACGACAGCAAGGCGATGCATTTCGTGCCGGTGGCGTTCACGGCAGGCAACGGGGACGGGAACGTGGCTCAACGAATCACCATCGAAACCGACCTAGGCGGCAAGCTGGAGGCCGAATTCACGGCGACGGCGACCATCAAGCGTTAAATGATCCGGATACGCGATCTGCAGTTTCGTTACGAACACAGCGACTTTTCGCTCCGCGTGCCCCAGTGGAGGGTCTCGCCAGGGGCTCGCTTGGCGATGATCGGCCCCAGCGGTTGCGGCAAGACGACGCTGTTGAGCTTGATCGCAGGCATCCTGGTACCCGCGTCGGGCAGTATCGTGGTTGACGACCACGAGCTGGTTTCGTTGTCCGACGCCGCGCGTCGCAATCTGCGAGTGCGACAGATCGGGCTGGTGTTCCAGGAGTTCGAACTGCTGGAGCATCTGAACGTCCTGGATAACATCCTGCTGCCCTGCCGGATCAGCGGCACGCTACGTCCGGACCGGAACATGCGCGAGCGGGCGGAGCTGCTGGCCGACCAGGTCGGGATCCGCGACAAATTGCGGCGTTATGTACGACGATTATCTCAGGGCGAACGTCAACGCGTTGCGATCTGCCGCGCGTTGTTGACGACACCTCGGCTGCTCCTGTGCGACGAACCCACGGGAAACCTGGACTCGAAGAACAAGCAGCATGTACTGGATATTCTGGACGATTACGTCGCGCAGACGCAGGCCACGCTGGTAACGGTCACGCATGATCCCGAGATCCTCGATCGGTTCGATCAAGTCGTGGATTTTTCTCAGTTCCACGTTGTCGAAGACGAGGCGTTATGAGCGACATCGCCTACCTGGCTTGGCGTTACCTGGCGTACCATCGCATCAAAACGTTGGTGTTGATCGCTGCGGTGACGTTGATCGTCTACCTGCCGATCGGCTTGAATCTGTTGATCGGCCGCAGTGCTGTCGAGTTGATGTCGCGGGCGGAGTCCACCCCGCTGTTGATCGGCGCGCGTGGTAGTCGTCTGGAACTGGTATTGAACTCGTTGTACTTCGAATCCGAGGCGCCGGGTACCTTGCGATTCGAGGAAATCGATCGGGTCGAGCAGACGGGGTGGGGATACGGCATCCCGCTGGACACTCGGTTTCGCACCGCGCACAGCCCCGTGGTGGGAACCACTCTCGATTACTTTGAATTCCGCGATCTGCAACTGGCCGAAGGGCGGCTGATGGGGATGCTGGGCGAATGCGTGCTGGGCGCCTCAGCCGCTCGGGATGCTCAGGTGCGTCCCGGCGGGCACGTGATCTCGGCACCGCAAGCGTTCCTGGACATCGGCGGCGTGTACCCGTTGAAGATGCAAGTCGTCGGGGTGCTTCAGCCGACCGGCACGCCGGACGACCGCGCGGTATTCGTCGACATCAAGACCAGTTGGACCATCCAGGGGCTGGCACACGGCCATCAGGATCTGAGCACGGCCGAGTCGGCGGACGAAGTCTTGGATGTGGATCAGGACCGGATCATCGCCAGTGCTGCGGTGGTCCAATACAACGAGGTCACGCCCGAGAATGTGGCCGACTTTCACTTCCACGGCGACCCGGGAACGTTTCCCATCACGGCGATCATCGTCCAACCGCACGACCAGCGATCGGGAACCCTGCTGGAAGGACGCTATCTGGACGAGGACCAACCGGTCCAGATCGTCGCTCCCGCAGAGATTTTGGCCGATCTGGTCCAAACGGTGTTTGCCGTCGGCGGGTATGTGACCTTGGGGATCATGATGGTCGGTGCGGCCACTTTGGCGACGATCGGTCTGGTCTTCATCCTATCGCTGCAATTGCGTCGTCGCGAGATCGAGACGATGCGGAAGATCGGGGGTGGTCGAGCGCGAATCGCCGCCGTGCTGACCCTGGAAGTGGCCATCGTCCTGGCGACCGGCGTGTTGCTGGCCGCCACGCTGGCGATCCTGACTAGCTGGGCCTCAGCAACCTTTACACGAACGCTGGTGTTGTTATCATAAACATCAGTTGATTTTAAATGTAATGCGGAGGCGAACAAGATGCATCCTCGCGATGAATTACGGCAGACGTTGACGCGACGGCACTTTTTGCAAGGGTGTCAGATCGGACTCGGAGGCCTCGCGTTGGCCTCGATGATGCACGGCGACGCCTTGTCGAATCCGACACCTGTCGATCCGCAAGCGCCCAGGCCGCCGCATTTTCCGGCGCGAGCCAAGCGGGTGATCTACCTGCACATGACCGGTTCTCCCCCGCATCTGGACATGTTCGATTACAAGCCGGAACTGGTTAAATTCGACGGGCAGGACTGCCCGCAGGAGTTCCTGGAAGGCAAGCGTTTCGCCTTTACCTCGGGCGTCCCCAAGCTGTTGGGCACGCCCCGAAGCTTTGCGCAATACGGCGAAAGCGGTATTTGGATGTCGGACGCGATCCCTCATCTGCACCAGGTGGCGGACCGGATGTGCATGATCCGATCGATGAACACCGACGAATTCAACCATGCCCCGGCCGAGTTGTTGGTCTACACCGGATCGCCGCGGCCGGGTCGTCCTTCGATGGGCGCCTGGGCCACGTATGGTCTGGGCACCGAGAACCAGGATCTGCCGGGCTTTGTCGTATTGATCTCCAGCGGCGTACAGCCCAACGGCGGAAATAATTCGTTCGGCAGCGGCTTCTTGCCGTCGGTGTATCACGGGGTTCAGTGCCGATCGCAGGGCGACCCGGTTCTGTACGTTTCCGATCCGGAGGGCATGAGCCGCGACGTGCGCCGGATGAGTCTGGATACCCTGAACCGGCTGAACGAATTGCAGGCTCAGGAACTAGGGCACCCCGAAACGCTGACTCGGATCGCCCAGTACGAACTGGCGTTCCGCATGCAGGCGTCCGTTCCCGAGGTGATGGATATTTCGCGGGAACCACAACAGGTGCTGGAAGCCTACGGGGCCGAGCCGGGTGGGTCCAGTCTGGCCAACAATTGCCTGCTGGCACGGCGATTGAGCGAAGCCGGGGTGCGCTTCGTCCAATTGTTCGATTGGGGTTGGGATTTTCACGGCACGAATCCCGACGAGGACATCCGCGACGGATTGACTCGCAAGTGTGCAACGATGGACAAGCCGGTAGCGGCCTTGATCAAGGATCTGGAGCAACGTGGATTGCTGGATGAAACGCTGGTCATCTGGGGCGGTGAATTCGGACGCACGCCGTTCCGCGAAGGACGGACGGCAAGCGGTCAAGTTCTGGGCCGCGATCATTTCCCCGATTGCTACGTGATGTGGATGGCCGGGGGCGGCGTCAAGAGCGGGTACACGCATGGGGAATCCGATGAATTAGGCTTCAGCGTCGCTCGGGATAAGGTCCATATCCACGACCTGCAGGCCACGATCATGCATCTGCTGGGTTTCGATCACGAACGACTGACTTTTCGCTTCCAAGGCCGAGACTTTCGCTTGACCGACGTCCACGGCCGAGTCGTCAAGCAGCTTCTGGCCAGTTGATTATTGCAACCGTTTTGGTCCAATGATGGGCATTCATGGCTCGATCTATCCCCTAGCAGGAGAAACCTTCATGTCCAAGCTGATCACACGACGTCAGATGCTTCGTCATTCTGTGGTAGCTGGTGGATTCTGGACGATGACCGCCCGGTTGTCGCCCGGTCGAGGCGCGTCGCCCAATGAAAAACTGAATATCGCCGGGATCGGCGTCGGCGGTCGAGGCGCCGATAATGTGCGAGGCGTGGCCAGCGAGAACCTGGTCGCGCTGTGCGATGTCGACGAATCGCGAGCAGCAAGGACCTTTGCCGATTTTCCCAAGGCGCAACGCTTCCAGGATTTTCGCAAAATGTTGGACCGGATGCACGACCAGATCGACGCCGTGGTGATCGGGACGCCCGATCATACGCATGCCATACCCGGCGTGATGGCGATGCAGTTGGGCAAGCATTGTTACTGCGAGAAACCGTTGACGCACAGCGTCTACGAAGCCAGGCGGATGGCGGAGGTCGCTGCTGAGAACCGGGTGGTGACCCAGATGGGAAACCAGATCCACGCCGGGCCGAACTATCGGCGAGTCGTCGAATTGGTCCAGACCGGCGCGATCGGCGCTGTGCACGAAGTCCATGCGTGGCTCGGCGCCAGCTTCGACGGTCCCGCCACGCCCACCGATAGAACTCAGCCTGATGCACCCGCCGAAGGACCGCCGATCCCCCCAGGCTTGAACTGGGATCTCTGGCTGGGACCGGCTGAATTTCGACCCTACCACAAGGCCTACGCGCCGTTCGGCTGGCGTTATTGGTGGAATTTTGCCAATGGAGCCCTGGGAGATTTCTTCTGTCATTATTGCGATGTCGCGTTCTGGGCACTCGATCTACGACACCCGACGAAGGTCCAGGCAGAAGGACCGGTGCATCCGGAGAGTGCCGCTCGCTGGACCATCGCTCATCAAGAATATCCGGCGCGGGGCGACCAACCGCCCGTGACGCTGCACTGGTACAACGGCGGAGCCTATCCCGAGATGGTCAAACAACAAAAAGTGCCCCAGTGGGGAAGCGCGGTGTTGTTCGTCGGCAGCCAGGGAATGCTGATCACCGATTACGGGCGCCACCAGTTGCTGCCGGAGGATAAATTCGCCGATTTCCAAAGGCCCGAGCCGTTCATTCCCAATTCGATCGGCCATCACCGCGAATGGGTCGAAGCGTGCAAGACCGGTGGTCCGACCACCTGCAATTTCGATTACTCGGGAGCCCTGACCGAGGCCGCTTTGCTGTGCAATGTCGCGTTGCGCTCAGGAAAGACGATCCAATGGGACGCCCAGGATCTAAAAGCGATCGACGCTGACCAATGCGATGCCTTGATCCGCCGCGAATACCGACCAGGCTGGTCGCTGCCCTGACGATTCGTCGACACGCGACGTCGGGCTCCTTTGTCTCCGTACGAACACTTCACCCACTTGTTGTATCCAGCAGTCCGTTCTGGCATCATAGATGCGGACACTGGCGATCACCGCCAGGATGCCGCCGTAACACTGGCCTTGCTCGGTTCGACACACGTTATCTAAGGAGTCCTGAAGATGAGCCATTCGATCAACCGACGTGACTGGTTGCGTATTTTGGGAGGTTCCGGTTTGGCAGCCGGTGCTGCCGCGTTGCCTGGCAGCCGGGCGGCGGCTCAAGAGAGCGGCTTCCAGAGTTCGATTATCGCCAGCAATATG
>REEF01000830.1 GCA_007695205.1 Planctomycetaceae bacterium | reverse complement strand
CCGTCGGATTGTGAGAGCCATGGGGTCGCGGACACCAAGCGGCCTGCCGCTTAGCGATCGAAGATCGACTTGATCGCGTGCAGCGTGGTCGAACGTCCTGCGCGGGCAATCGACGTGGTCAGCGGGATCTCTTTCGGGCAGACGGCCACGCAGTTCTGTGCGTTGCCACAGACCTGCAATCCGCCGGGAGCCATCAGCGCATCGAGTCGTTCGCTGCCGATGTTGCGTCCGATGGGATGCGAGTTGAACAAGACGGCTTGGCTGATCGCATGGGCCCCCAAAAAATGGGTGTCGTAGGACTCGTCGCAGCGTTCGCGATGTTGTGGTTCGCTCTCGCCTGGCTTGCGAGGAATTTCGATCTTGGTGTATTGGGGGCAGGCCTCCAAGCAGCAACCGCAGCTCATGCACTGGCTGAGCGGGTAGTGGGCTTCCTGGTCCTCGCGCGTCTGCTGCGGTCCGGCGCCCATGTCGTAGTACCCGTCGACCGGCACCCAGCTTTTGACTCGCTGCAGTGCGCGAAACATCCGGGCCCGATCCACGACCAGATCGCGCACGACGGGGAACTTGGACATCGGCTGCAATTCGATCACGCCCGGTTTATCCTCCAGCAGACGATCGACCAGTGCCGAGCACGATTGTCGCACCCGTCCATTGACCAGCATCGTACAGGCGCCGCACACCTCTTCCAAACACCCGCAATCCCAGGCGACGGGGGCCACCTTTTTGCCGTCGACGGTTTCGCCCTTGATCGCGATCTTTTGCAAGACGCTGATGACGTTCATGTCGCTTTCGTATTCGACTTGAAAAGTCTCCCAGTAACTGGGCTTGCCGGGCGCGTCCTGGCGCAGGATGCGAACCTGGAAGTTTCGAGCTGTATCGTTGGTCGGTGATGGATGGTCAGACATGATCTCTACGACTTTGATTCTTTCGGGTTATTGCTGAGCCTTTTGTTGAGCTTTTTGTTGGGCCCGTTCGTTCCAGACCTCTTCGATCACTTCGGCGCCGATCAGCCCATACAATCGAGGCCGCGGCGGGATGACCGACGTATCGACATCCTCGTACGTCAATTCGACTTGGGACGTTTTCTGGTTCCAGGTAGCGATGGTCGATTTGAGCCACTTTTGATTATTCGCTTCGAAATCATCGCACCATTGCTCGGCCTCGAGTCGTCGTTCTTCGGGGGAAGGCGCGGTCAGATTCGGGTGAGCGAATTCGGGTTTGTAGTGGGCTCCACGGCACTCGTCCCGCTGCAGTGCACCTTGCAGAATACACTTGGCCAACGGCATCATCTCCTCCAGAGCGGTGGTGAAGAGCAGGTTCTGATTGGTCCAGTTGCCGGTATCCGACAACGAACAACGCTGCACGCGTTCCTGCAATTCGTTTAGGTTCTCGATGGCTTCGGACAACTGGTCGTTCCGACGAACGACAGTCGCGACCCGCGTCATCAGATCGCCCAACTCTTGGTGCAAGACGTAAGGATTTTCGCCTCCCGCCGGCCGCCGAACGATCTCTTCCTGAGCGGCCTGATGCTGGCTGCATGCGCCCTGGAACAGTGAAGCGGGCAAATCGACCGCTGCGGCCTATGCCTGGGATTGCAACAGGTTATAGATTCCGGGCGCCACGAACAGCCCGGCAAACATGCAACTGAGCAGCGAATTGGCGCCCAGACGATTGGCCCCGTGATACTGATAATCGGCCTCACCGATCGCGAACAGATGGGGGACATTCGTCTGCTGATTTCGTGGCGACCCGGGCTGCAAGCCGCCATCGGCCGTCCGTTCGTAGTCGACCCACAACCCGCCCATCGAATAGTGCACGGCGGGAAAGATCTTCATCGGCGCGTAACGTGGATCGACGCCCTGGAACTTCTCATAGATCTCCAGGATGCCACCCAGTTTGCGCGTCAGTTCTTTTGCTTCGATATGCGTCAGATCCAGATAAACGCACATCTTTTCCTTTTCGACGCTCAATCCCTCGTTGACGCAGATATCGAAGATTTCGCGCGTGGCGATATCGCGGGGTACCAGGTTCCCGTATTTCGGGTAGCGTTCTTCCAGAAAATACAACCGTTCCGTTTCCGGAATCTCCATTGGATTTCGAGGGTCTTGGGGCGTGCGAGGCACCCAGACTCGGCCACCTTCGCCTCGAGCCGATTCGCTCATCAGACGCAGCTTATCAGCGCCGGGGACTGCCGTCGGATGTACCTGGATGAATTCGCCGTTGGCGTATTTCGCGCCCGCGCGGAACGCTCGGCCAGCGGCCGAACCATTGCAGGACATCGAATTCGTCGATCGGCCGTAGATCAAGCCGCAACCGCCGGTGGCCAACACCACCGCATCGGCAGCAAACGCGCGGATCTCCATCGAAACCAGGTCCTGACCGACGCAGCCCCGGCAGACACCGTGGTCATCCAAAACGGGCCCCAGGAAATCCCAGAATTCGTATTTCGTGACCAGCCCTTCCGATTCCCAGCGCCGCACCTGTTCGTCTAACGCATACAAAAGCTGTTGCCCTGTGGTGGCACCCGCAAACGCCGTTCGCTTGAACAGCGTGCCGCCAAAACGCCGTCGATCCAGGAATCCCTCGGTGGTTCGGTTAAAGGGGACTCCCAACCGGTCCATCAGATCGATCACCTTCGGTCCCCAGTACGCCATCTCTTTGACCAGCGGCTGGTGCTGAAGGAAATCTCCCCCGTAGACCGTGTCGTCAAAGTGCTTCCATTCGCTGTCACCCAGGTGGCGAGTCTGCTCGTTACATGAGTTGATCCCACCTTGAGCGCAGACACTGTGCGAACGTTTGACCGGCACCAGGCTCATCAGATCTACATGAATACCCAGTTCAGCCAATTTCATCGCTGCCGACAAACCGGCTAATCCACCGCCGACCACTATCACTCGTTGTTTTGCCATGAGCCTGCCTTAGTTCGATTGACTGACCACTGCGGAACCATCCTCCGATCGGCTGGATGTCTCACGTTCCGGCCGATCCGCAGCCCGTTTCTTCTCGTTTTCCTTCACGTCTCCCGATTCGACACGCACGTTGTACATGCGATCTTCGACCATCCGAGCTTCGTCGATATCCACCGTCGCGACCCCAAACAGCGCGCTCATGCCGACCACCGCCAGCAGCACGCCGAACACGCCGCAACCGACCAACGCCCGATGCTGCGCTGCCGGAGATGTCCAAACACCCCAGGTAATCCCCATGCTCCAAATCCCGTTCGCTAAATGGAACACGCACGCCAAAACCCCCACCGAGTAGACAACCAGGATCACCGGACTGGCCATCGCTTCGCCCAATGTCGAAGCTGCATTGTACGCTCGGAAATTGGCCCCGCCCAACGGTTTGGCGACGTAGTCCAACCACCACTGAGCGTGAAACCATCCATGCAAATGGAAAACGTGGTAAACAATAAACGCGAATGCGATCAATCCTGTCGCCCGCTGAAGCACGTACCGATAGTTCGCACTCTGGGGATAGGAACGCAGATTGGGTAGCCCGCCATAGACGATCACCACACCCAAAATGGCATGAAACAAAATCGGCAGGAAAATGAATGCCCATTCGACGATCACCAGCGCATCTTCCAAACTGTGAATCTGGTAAACGTTCCTCTGGAAGACGGAGACACCAGTCAAAAGGGTCGAATTCACCATCAGGTGAACCACCATGTACGCACCGACGGGCACTAGACCGGTCAGCGAATGCAGGCGGCGGAGCAGAAATTCATGCCGAACCAGAAGCGACGGGGAACTCACGTGAACCCTTTCCTGCAAGGACCGCGGAATGCTCATCCATGCCCGCCAACACCTAAGCGAGCCCAAATGCGGAGCCTTTGTAGTATAATTCGACCACTGAGTATCGCAACCGGGTCGAAACATCAAAGATAACCATTGGGTTCGAGAATTCGGCTTTTTTCGCGACATTGGTACTTGGAACAGGCTCGTTTGCGTATTATAAGTAAGGTGGTTGGGTGGGTTGGCGTGGCCTGAAGCTTGCATTTCGCCAAGCGAAAACCTGTCTGCAAAAACAGCGATGAAGACACTCATGGCGATCCGACATCCGTCTTTGTTGATCACTGACGACGATTGCGACTTTCGGCAAACGCTGAAAGACGCCATGGAATCTCAAGGCTTTCGCACGCTGGTGGCCAGCGATGGCGAAGAGGCTCTGGCGGTCGTGCGACGAGAGACCGTACATGTCGCCCTGATGGACATGCACATGCCTCGGTTAAGCGGTTTGGAGACGATTCGGCGTGTTCGCGAATTCCACAAACGTCTTCCATGCATCCTGATTTCGGCTGCCATGGATCAATCGTTGGCCGCAGAAGCACTTCAAGCCCACGCTCATTCGGTGTTACCCAAGCCAGTGCGGTTCGCCGATTTGAATTCAGCGATCCGAGACGCGCTCCGAACGACGTACGCTGGGGCCGACCTTCAAGTCGAGTAAATCGCGTCCGGGTCGCGGCACCTGCTGACGTCTGACGCAAGTTTGCGGCCCCAACGAACCGTCTTT
This sequence comes from Planctomycetaceae bacterium, assembly GCA_007695205.1. Classification (GTDB taxonomy): domain Bacteria; phylum Planctomycetota; class Planctomycetia; order Pirellulales; family Pirellulaceae; genus SKKK01. The sequence goes on along the minus strand of REEF01000830.1, from coordinate 1,409 downwards.
TCGCGAAATCTGCTACCTCCGACAGTCGCATCTTCCCCTGGGCCATCGAAATGCGATACTAGAAATAGTCCAACGCGGTTTGAGCAAACGCCCATTTTAAACGGAAGGGGGGAATCCCATGCCCGAAATTCGACCTGCCGCCAGCAAGGAACCTTCGATTCAGGATCAGCAGGCCAGTTTTCAGTTCACCCGCTTGATCGGAGAGCAAAAGCGACGGGCTTCCAGCCTTTCTGAAATCCTGAACGACCGAGATTTGGCTCAGCAGACTTGGCTGTTCGTCAGTCCGCACGATGACGACCTGTGCATCGGTGCTGGGCTGCTGTTACAGGCTGCCGTTCGCGAAGGGGTCGATGTGCAGGCGCTGATCGTCACCGACGGTTGCTTAGGGTATTGCCGCCCCGAGCAGCAAGCGGATATCGTTCAGATCCGTCGAAGCGAGACGATTCAGTCGTTCCAGGAGTTGGGGATTGCGGAACGAAACCTGACCTATATCAATTATCCCGATGGTGGGCTGACTTCGTATATCGGCCGGCGACTCGCGCGGTCGGGTGAAGATGCGATCGAAGGATACGTCGGGCTTCAGAACGCATTCACTTACCATCTGCGAAAATTCCGACCCTCGCGGGTCTTTGTGCCGACGCACACCGACCTTCATCCAGACCATCGGATCACCCACAGCGAATTGATGATCAGTTTGTTTCATGCATCGGGTGCGATCTGGCCTGAACTGGGACCTCCGTTGCTGGACGTGCCTAATGTGGGCGAACTTGCCGTTTACTGTGATTTTGCCGAACTACCCAACCTGGAGATCAAAGGAAACGAACAGGTCTTTCAGACTAAGCTGCAGAGCATCCAACGGTATCGCTCGCAAATCCAGATCGGTGGTTTGGTGGCCACGCTCCGCGAAGCGGGGCCCTACGAATATGTTCGCGAAAGCGAGTTCCACCTGTTCTCGCCCGATCACTATAAGTCGTTGTTTGCCTGATCGAATGCCCACCCGGGTCAATCAAGATGAACGGGCAGGTTATAGTGCACGGCTTGTCGGATGATCGGTTGGTGGGCCGAGTCGGCCATCGGAGCCACCCTACCTGGGGTTGACAGATCAGTCGCCTCGCGTATCGCTGAGCGAGGTGAAGGGGCCGGTTGCAAGGCATCGTCTTGGAAGGGATTGGTCTCCATCTGCGGTTTCTCGATCTCGGGGATCGGCAGCAGCAGCGGCGGTGCCGGCGAGTCCACCTCGCAATGGTAAGCCTTGCTGGAGCGTTGAACAGGATCACTTCTGCCCCCCGATTTACCACCCTTGGAATGCGAGGATTCACCAAATCGAGGAAATATCTGCGGCAGGCCTCTACTCCAACCGGACATCAAATCGACAAAGGGGCGAGCTCGGGCGGGGCTGCACGGTTCAC
>REEF01000895.1 GCA_007695205.1 Planctomycetaceae bacterium | reverse complement strand
TTTGAGCCTCCGTGGGCCGAATCCATACGAAAACGACCAGCACCACCGCAAGCAAACGCAATAAATCCCTCAATCTCCCGATCACTTGACTGCCCCCCATTCGTTTGGTCGGATCCTCCGAAAACGCAAACGATCCATGCACCAGCCAATCAAAGCAGCGCACGGACCGCCCGGAATCCCTTGCCCCTTTATTCTAGAGGTCTGAGCGAATTTAGCCAGCGTCAGCTTGATCCCACCCAAACGAACCCCCTCGGCAGTCCAGGCCTACGATCGCTCTTTACGCCGAGGGGCAAAACTGGTTAACATGTGCCAGCAATACGATCAGTGAAGGAGTACTGGGAATGAACGGACTGGCGTTGCTGATAGCGACCGCTGCGCTCGGGGTGGATTTTGGATGGCAGCCCACCACCGACGGGCAACTGGAGTATATTATCCAAATGGAGCCGGTGACGCTGGTAGCGTTGCGGGGCGGTCAAGAGTTGGTCAGTCAGATCGATCCCTATGTCCAGGGAGTTCGCAGGTTTCGCATCCGAGTCGGCGGCGAAATGGTCCCGCGTCGCGGTCAGCCGCCTCGACAACCCGCGCCGCCGCTGGGGATACCGGTTCCACCCGGCGTCCAATACGGTTGGCGAGGCATCGATCACCAGCAGATGGAATTCATCATTCAATTGTCGCACGAGCGGCTGGTATTGATGCGCGGCGGCGAGGACTTGGTGGGCGAGATCCCTGTCGAGTTGCCCCACGTCACGCAATTTCGAGTTCGGTCGGGCGTGGAACCTCCCCCGCGCCAGATGCCGCAAGTCGCTTCGGCCGACTTGGCGGTGCCACAGACGGCGACGGTCGACCCGGCAGCCCGCGAGATGCGTCCAGGGACGGATTCTCGTTCCGACGCCCCTTCCCAACAACCTGGACAAACGACCGCCGACGCGGAAGCCTCAATCACCGCTCCACAGCGTCACGAGGTCAATGATCGCCCACCTCAGGAGGAACCTCGACCGTCCGATTGGCAATCCGGCCAACCGCAGCCAGCCAGCGAAGCAACGGACCCACCGACCGGGGCCAAGCCATCGGCGGCATCTCCCAATGGTCCGAGTTCCTGGTCATGGTCCTCGCCCGATCCACCGGCAGGCGAGAGTCAGTGGAGCAACGAGTCGCGAGCGTTGACGGAGGAACCACGAGCCGCTCCCGAGGAACCACGAGCCGGGACCGCTCAACCAACCCCCACCGGCCCAAACGCCTGGCAATCGGGATCGCTGCCGGAGAGCCCGGCGCAAGACGGAACGCCGTCACCCAAGTCAACCGCACAAGCTCCACAGCCATCGACGTTTCCAGATTGGGGTCGCGATCGATCCGGCGATGCCGCCACTCAACAGCCTGCGGGCACAGCACCTCAACAAGACAGATCGATCTACGATGATCCACGAGCGACAACCCCAGCACCCTTGGCATCGACGACACCGCCGACCGTTTCGTTGCCCTACACGCCTCAGTGGTCCACCGGCCAGTCCCCCCAGGACTCGAACCATCCACCACCATCCCAGGGATATCCGTTGGTCCCTACCAGTTCGCCACGGTGGGACATGACCGCCGAACCGCGGCTTCCTTGGGAGCGGCGGCTGTTGTACAGCGATTTTCCATCCAAGCGTGCCGAACCCGCGAAAGACTTCTGGGCCAGCCTGGCTCAAACCTCCCAGGACCCCTCGCTCGCCTTCCTCCGCAGCAATGAGTCCGCCGAGATGCCCTGGGGAACGTTGACTGTGGTGCTGATGGTCCTGTTCATCTCGCTGGGCGCCAACCTGTACATGGGTTGGATCGCCGTGGACATGTATCATCGCTACCTGGAACTGGCCGACGATCTGGCCGAAAACGAATCGCCGTCTCGCAGTTTGTCGGACCAACGCGACGAACTGTACGACGATCCGTTGGACGACCAAGATGAATGGGACGACGTACCGCGCGGCCGCCGAAGGGCGAGCATGATCGCTTGATCCACGCGGGAAGCGTCAGGAATCGCGGTCTTTCTCGGAGTCGTCGGATTCCTCGTCTTCTTCGCTGGCACCAAACGGGCCTGCGTAGGCGTCGTAGATCGCCAGGATGTTCAAAAGACCTGCGATCATCGTGTACAGGGTCCCCAGTTCGAAGCGGTAACTCAGCCGCTCGTGCCATCGAGCGAGTTCGTCGGGTGATTCGGGCCGTACCGGCTGCTCCGGCGGTGCCATGAACCCATCCCATAACGGGGGCTTCGGTGGCTCGCCGAACACTCGTCTGGCCTGTACCAAGGCAGGCAAAGCGACCAGTCCGGTGCCGAGCTGGCAGATGTACTGCCAGCGTTTATCCGTGGGTGTCCATGAGGCGTAAACCACATGCCCCTCGCCGATAAACAAGCCAAAGAAGTACATGCTCAGCACCACCACCATCAACAAGATGCCCTTGGCATAACGCCGCTGGTACAGATGGCCCGCCCCGGGCCAGAGCCAAGCCAAAAAAGCAGCCAGACCGGCATTGCGCAGGTCGATTTCTACCATATCTTCTGACCGCTTTGGGCTGCCTTGTTTTGCCATGTGCGCGGAACCCTTCACCCCGTGGATGCGAAAACGGGCCATTCTACCCCACTTTCCGGCGATGACCAGAGGCGGGTCACCAGATGCGTCGCATGCCGAGTTCGGCTAAGATAACAAGTTTGGGAAAAAACGCGAACGGAATCCAGTGCGGATTGGTTCCGCGAGCCGAATTGGGTGGAAGGCGAACGATATGGGTGTACCTCAAGTAGTGATTGTCGGCAGGCCTAACGTTGGGAAATCCAGTGTATTTAACTGGATCGCTGGACGACGTTTGGCCATTGTGGACGATGTGGCCGGTGTGACACGTGATCGGATGACAGATCTGATCGAATACGAGGGGCGACGATTCGAATTGATCGATACCGGCGGCATCGGGATCAACGATGTCGACGATTTGAACGACGAGATCGAACATCAAATCTCCGTTGCGTTGCACCAGGCCGATGTGATCCTGTTCCTGCTGGACGCTCGAAGCGGACTGGTCGCGTTGGACGAAGAGGTCGCTCGGCGGCTGCGCGGGATCGATCGGCCCGTGCTGTACGTGGCGAACAAGGCAGACGCGGCGTCGCTGGACACGCAAGCCGACGAATTCTACCGCCTGGGTGCTCAACGGGTGCTGCCGGTCAGCGCCGAACAAAACCGAAACAAATACGAACTGTTGGACGCCATCCTGGCCGCGTTGCCCTCCACGGATGTCCCGGACGATGATCGCCCACCTGAAATGAAACTGACCATTGTCGGCCGAAGGAACGTGGGAAAAAGCACCTTCATCAATACGTTGGTCGAAGACCAGCGGATGATCGTCAGCGAGGTGCCCGGGACGACACGTGACAGCGTCGATGTGCGTTTTGAATTGGACGGCAAAACCTTCCTAGCCATCGACACCCCCGGCGTCCGTCGGCGGAAGAGCATCCGCCAGGATATCGAGTTTTATGGGCTGCATCGGGCTCAACGTAGCGTGCGCCGAGCGGATGTGGTGCTGATGTTCTTCGATGCGGGCCAACAGATCAGCCAAGTGGACAAGCAGTTGTGCCAGTACATCCAGGAGAACTTCAAGCCGTGCGTTTTTGTTGTCAACAAGTGGGACCTGATGGCCGAACACATGCCCACCGAGCGATGGGCGGACTACCTGCGCGACACCTTTCCGAGCATGTGGCACGTGCCGATCGCCTTCGTTACCGGCATGACGGGCAGGAACATCAAGAAGCTGATCAATCACGCGCAGATGCTGTTCAAACAATCGCTCCAACGCATCGGCACCGGCGAACTGAACCGGCTGATCGGGCGAGCGCTCGAACACCATCCACCGCCCATCTTCCGCCAACGACGGCCGAAAATCTTCTATGCGACGCAGACCCAGGTCCAACCACCAACCATCGTGATCAAATGCAGCAACCCGAAAGCTTTTTCGCCCACCTACCGCCGTTATCTGCTGGGATTCTTACGAGACCAACTGGATTATGGTGAAGTACCGATACGGCTGCTGTTCGACAAACGCAGCCGCAACGACGCCTCGACCGATTCCCGCCAGGAGTAAGCACGTGGAATGCCGTTCGTTCACCGGCAGCGCACTGATCAGCCAGAGTAACTGCTACAATAAGCCTCGGAACCCAAACCGTGATCCACGAAGGGAAAAAGTCGATGAAGACGATGTTGTGGGCGATGTTGACAGGGTTGATGTCGCTGAATGCCGCTGGACAGGCTGAAGTGCAGAGCCGGATCGAGTCGGTGAGCCTGTTCAAGAACGGGCTGGCGGTGGTGCAGCGGACGCTGGAATTGCCGGGTTCCGGCAGTTACCTGGTGCGCGATGTGCCGACGCCAGTGCATGGAACGTTTTGGGTCGAGAGCGACGCGAACTTGCGGGTGCGGGTGGTGCAGCGCGAGGTCGAGGAAGCGAATGACGCGGCGGGCCGTGACCTGCGGCTCGAGCTGGCGGGCGCCGAGGTCGAGCTGCTGCTGCATGACCGGGAGGAGCCGTTGCGCGGCCGGTTGCTGCCAGCGCCGGAAACGGCGGCAACCTGGAACCGAAGCTATGAAACCCCGCGTTACGGTCACATTGATCCCCACTCGCGCGGCGTGACGGCGCCCGCTGGCCGGTTCGTGGTTTTGCAGACGGCCGAGGGCATCACGTATGTTGATCAGGGGCAAATCCGCCTGGCGCGGGTGCGCGGGGCCTTGCCCGCCATCAAGACCCGGCAGCCGGTGCTGTTGCTGGAGAACGAGCGCGAGGGCCGGACGCAGGTGACCCTCAGTTATCTGACGCGCGGACTGGCCTGGGCGCCCAGTTACCGGGTCGAGCTGGACGGGGAGCGTCTGTGGCTGACGCAACAGGCGGTGATCCGCAACGAGCTGGCCGCGCTGGACGGCGCGCAGGTCCGCCTGATCAGCGGGTTCCCGCATATCGAGTTCAGCCGGGTGGAAAGTCCGCTGGCGGCGGAGCAAAACTGGGCGCGTTTTTTCCAGCAGTTGCAGGCGGCGGCAAGCGGCGGGACGACGCCGCACGCCATGGCCCAGCAACAGCTCGCGGTGACCTACAACGTGGCGATGCTGGCGCCCGATTTCACCCTGCCGGAGGGCGAAGCGGGGGCCGACATCCATTACCAGGACATCGGCGCCTTGCGGCTGGACGAGGGCGAAAGCGTGGCCCTGACCACCGCCGACGGTGAAAGCGCCATGAAGCGGATCGTCGAATGGACCATCGCCGACCCGCGCGGCTGGGACGGCAGCTATGTCTCGCGCGGGCGCGAGGCCGACAAAGAGGAAAATGACGCCTGGGATGCGGTCCACTTCACCAACCCGCTGGGCTTCCCGATGACCACTGCGCCGGCGGCGATCTTCGAAGATGGCCGGTTCCGGGGGCAGACGCAGAGCTTCTGGATCAACCCCGGACAGCGGGGTATGCTGCGCATCACCAAGGCCCTGAGCATCGTCACTCGGGCGACCGAACGGGAAATCCAGGATGAGGGCGGCCGGCGCGACAACGACTACGTGTTTATCGGCGGCCGACGTTTCCGGCGGGCGGTCGTCACGGGCAAGCTGGTGGTCAACAACCATCGCGGGGAAAGCGTCAACCTGCTGATCCGACGGCAGTTCAGCGGCGACCTGCTCGAGGCCACCGGCGAGCCGCGGAACGACCTGCGCCCCGAGGGCGTGTCGTCCATCAATCCCCGGCATGAACTGACGTGGGAAAAGACACTCGGCGCCGGCGACCAGCTCGAACTCGATTACCGCTACAGCGTCCTGATCGCGCACTGAGAAATCCGGCGGTGGGGTCGCCGGCGGCCGGTTAACCGATTGCAGAAGGGCCCAAAAGGTGCCACCCATCTATCTGGGCCGGGGCCAAAAAGGTGCCACCCATCTATCTGTGT
>REEF01001002.1 GCA_007695205.1 Planctomycetaceae bacterium | reverse complement strand
CAGGATGTACCGAACGGCCAGGATAACGAAGCGGCGGCCCTAACGTCAACGATTGGCAACCGATGTTGACCGCCGCTCTCGTTCATCCGTTGGTTCGGACTCGCCTTCGAAATTGCGGTGGAACTGCCATACGGCCTCGCGGAGTTCCGCATCGGCGGCGTCCCACAGACCGCGCCCGTGAAGATCGGCGCATAACTCCCCGACTGCGGCCACGAGTTGGCCAACTCGCATCTCGGGTACGGCCTCGGACAACGATTGAAGGGCGGCGAACAATTCTGCTCTTGGGATGTTCTGATTCATAAATGGTCCCTCACACGTGGCGAACTGGCCCTGCTCTGTCGATAGCGACCGATGACAATGACGGGAACCGTCTCGCCGGCGTTGACTCATCTCTGCAACATACGCCGCGCAGGTGCGAACCGCAAGTGCTGGCTGAGCCAGTCGAAAGTCGTACGAATTGTGGGGTCAGACCCTCAAGGCTGCAGGATGTTCAACATGTCTCGGATCACCGCTTGATCTGCGGGGACGGCTCGCGCGACGAGGTTACGAGTTTGTTTATCGACTACCAAGCTCGCGTCGGGCAGGATGCTCTGGAGCAACGGAAGCGTCGTGGCCGGGTCGGCGTTGGTAATCGGACAGACTACGACTACCTTTACGGCTGGCTGTCCGCGCTCTTGGTACGCCTCGAGCCGGGGATCTGCCGTACCTGATCGACGGACACCATCAGATAGGACGTTTCTGAGGCGCTGGATCCGCCCACGAGGGTCGGTTTGCCCGCTTCCAGCAACAGGGTTGCGTCGGATTGGAATGTCACTATGTCAGGTGGGCTTTCGTCCGTGCCTGTTCCTTCAAAACGAGAAGACGAATAACTGAGCCTCAGAAGCACCTTTCCATCAGCCGGCTCGGCGGTCAACGACACCAACGTACCGATGTTGTGCGATTCCATCTGCCGAGTTGAACCGCGTCCCGGGGTACTGATCACACCGACGGTTATTCTTGCTTGCCTCCCGACCTGCACCATGCTCTCATGGCCGCTTAATGCCGATAGGCGAATCGTTTCCACGATTTCAACAGCTCCGTCTTCTTCCCGACGTTCGAACCGCTTCACGATCTCGTCCGTCGACCATCCGGCATGCGACGAATCCTTGATGCGGAATTCGCTAAGCTGGACAAGGTAGGATTCCCCGCCGGTACTCGCGTTCGGGAGAGCAGCGGCAGGCTTGGGATCATCCTGGGCCTGCGCGGAATGGCCAAGACACACAATCAGGGCGAGCTGCAGAACTGGTTTTCGCATGAGAATGCTCCTTCGTTTCGGGCGGAAAGCATCGTTCCATTAAACGTTCGCTCTCCAGGTAATTGTACGACGGCCAACCGCCGACCGGAACGTGGTGGTAGAGACGTTTTCCCTTCATGACTTCGCCGGAACGGGTCGAGGCCGAGGGGGTCGGGAGTCGTTTTCGACCAACGATCTACCACATGGAAAGCGGCTTATCCGAAAACGACTCCCGACCCCCGTTCGTCCCTTGCGCCGCGAACGACGGCGGCGAGTGATTTGGCGCCGACCGGCGCTTCGGCCAGCCAGGGGACAATCGCGGTGCGCGACGCGCGTTGCCTGACGACTTCGCGGATGTACTGGCCCTCGTGATGCTGCCGAGCCAGCAGCACGGGGTCGGTGATCGGCAGCGGCGCGAGGCTCTGGTTGATCACCCAGCCGAACGGGCGAATGCCGGCCCGCACCAAATCGTCCTGCAGTTGGGCGGCTTCGTGCACGGGCGTCGCTTCGGGCAGCGTGACCAGCAGGACTCGCGTGAAGTCCGGGTCGCGCAGGCGGGGCAGCAGTTGCTGCACGCTGTCTGGAATATCCGTGGACTGCCGCGACAGCTCGCGATGATAGGCCAGCGTTGCGTCCAGCAGCAGGATCGTGTGTCCCGTGGGGGCCGTGTCCAGCACCACGAATCCGTCCTGGCCCTGGTCCACGGCGCGGGCAAATGCGCGAAACACGGCGATCTCTTCCGTACAGGGCGAACGTAGGTCTTCCTCCAGCAGCGCACGTCCCTGAACGTCCAAGTCCGCTGCCATGCTGGCCATCACTTCCGCTCGGTACGCTTCGGTCTCGGCTCGCGGATCGATCCGGTCCACAGTCAACCGAGCTGGTGCCTGGCCCACCGCATGCATGACGTGCGCGGCTGGGTCGGTCGTAGTCAGATGGACGCGATGTCCGCGTCTCGCCAGTTCGACGGCGATCGCTGCCGCGATGGTTGTCTTGCCCACGCCGCCTTTGCCCATCGTCAGGATCGCACCGCGACCCGCAGCAGCGATCTGGTCAATCCACTGGACCAACGGAAGCGGAAGCCGCTGGGCTTCAACGGGCCGCTCTCGTACGCCGTCCTCCTGATCCTGCAAGCCGCCGTCCAGCATGGCTCGCAACGCCGAGATGCCGACCAGATTGTATGGAGCCAGCGGCAATTCCGTACGAGCAAAACCGTTCAACCCCTCCGGGATCGACGCCAAGGCATCCTGACCACGTCGCTGCCAGGCCTGGGCGATGGGATCGTCATCGGTTTGCGAGTGAAAGACGGCGTTGATCACCAGATGCTGGTTCTGCACGTCCAGGTCGGCCAATTCGCCGCTGGACCGGGCGGCTTCTGCCAGCGCCGATGGTTCGGGCCGAGTCACGAGGACCAGCGTTGTCGTCTGGGCGTCCGAGAGCGCCCGCACGGTGTCCTTATACAACTGGTGCTGCGCTTGCAGGCCGGCCAGCGGCCCAAGGCATGAGGCCCCGCTGGTGTTCGTGTCGATAAAACCGCTCCACGCCGCAGGCAGCGAGAGCAGCCGTAAGGTGTGCCCGGTCGGTGCGGTGTCGAACACCACGTGATCGAACTCGGCGGTCGTGTCCGCGTCGGCCAGCAGCCGGGAGAATTCGTCGAACGCCGCAATCTCCACCGTGCACGAGCCGGAAAGCTGCTCTTCCATGCTGGCCACTACCGTGTCGGGCAGCACGCCGCGGTACGGGCCGACCAGCCGCTCGCGGTACTCGCGCGCGGCCGCATCGGCGTCCAAGTTCATGGCGCACAACCCCGGTACGTCCGCAATCGCCGTCGGTTCGCTACCCAGCGACACGCCCAACACTTCGTCCAGGTTCGAGGCCGGATCGGTGCTGACCAGCAACACGCGTTTTCCGCGGTCGGCCAAGCCGATCGCCGTCGCGCAGGCCAGCGAGGTCTTGCCGACGCCTCCCTTGCCGGTGAAGAACAGATTGCGAGTCGCTTGCGAGAGAAACTTCATGAGATTCGTCCTTTCTTGCGTTAGCATTGCTGCATCGGCGGATCGAAAACTTGGATTCGAGTCGTGGAAAGATTCCTGGGAAGGTCTCATGTCAAGAATGGTAACCGTGAACTCCAACACGAGGCCTCGGGGCATCCTGTGGTGATGCCGCTTGCTACGAACAACCCGATACTTGCTTTTTTCGCCAAGTATCGAAATATTATCCGATCGATGGTAGGATGGCAAGGTCAGCCGGCCGATGTTTTCGAGAATTTGCTATCACCCCAAAAATGACTGTTGCTTATTTCGCCAAGCAGCGATACAATCCGATTTCACGGCTTCTGTGGCACAGAATTGCCGCACACAGCAGTCCGCCTTGCAAGCAGAGCACATAGGGACTCTGGTTGTTTTCCAGAAAACACTTCTTTTTAGGGCTTGGAATTACTAGGAGCTAGCTCTTATGACAACGGAAACAAAAGGCGTTGAGTCTACCAAACAACTGAATGTGTTCGAGAAGTATCTGACGATTTGGGTCGGGCTGTGCATTGTGGGCGGAATTGTGCTCGGGAAAATCGCACCCGACCTGGCCCGTTCGTTGGATGCGATGGCGATCTATGTAGACGGGGCGCCGGTGGTATCGATCCCGATCGCCATCGCGCTGTTCTTCATGATGTACCCCATCATGGTCAAGATCGATTTCGCCGAGGTGATCCGGGCGGGCAAGAGCCCACGGCCGGTGCTGCTGACGCTGATCGTCAATTGGGGGATCAAGCCCTTCACCATGTTTGCCATCGCGTCGTTCTTCCTGGGATATGTATTCCGCGACCTGATGCCGGGAACGGAGGTTCTGAAAGACGGCACGGAGGTCGAGTTATTTCGTTCCTACATCTCGGGAGCGATTCTGCTGGGCATCGCACCCTGTACGGCGATGGTGTTGATGTGGGGTTACTTGGCGCGGGGCAACCAGGGGCACACGCTGGTGATGGTGGCGATCAATTCGCTGACCATGCTGGTGCTGTACGGTCTGCTGGGCGGCTGGCTGTTGGGCGTCAACGAGATGCCGGTGCCGTGGGAAGCGTTGTTGTTGTCGATCGGCATCTACGTAGCGCTGCCGCTGATCGCGGGTTATTTTTCGCGCAAATGGCTGATCGCTGCCAAAGGCCAGACGTGGTTTGAAACCAAGTTCTTGCATGTGCTGACCCCGGTGTCGATCATCGCTTTGCTGGGTACCTTGGTGCTGCTGTTCAGTTTGAAGGGCGAGACGATCATCGCCAATCCATTGACGATCCTCTGGATCGCCATTCCGCTGTTCATCCAGACGGTGCTGATCTTTGCGATCACCTACTTTTTGGCCAAACTGCTACGGTTCACGTACGAAGACGCGGCGCCCTCGGCCATGATCGGAGCGTCGAATCACTTCGAGGTGGCGATCGCCACGGCGACCATGCTGTACGGACTGTCCAGCGGCGCCGCATTGGCGACGGTCGTGGGCGTGTTGATCGAAGTACCCGTGATGCTGATGCTGGTCAAGATCTGTCTGCGCACGCGATCCTGGTTTCCCCGCGCTGCCGAGCAAGGGAAGACGCCCGGAACACAGGCGGAAGCAAACTGACCCCCAACGTTGCATAACGCTCCCTCGTAGGACGGATTGGCAATCCGTCCTACTTTTTTTGCAAAGGAGCCATTCCGCCAAGGGGTTGTTGCGACCCCTCTCGCGGAACCGGTTACAGTTAGTCATTGTCCCGGGAAGGAAAACCGCTGAACGGCCCTCCTTGCGGCTCTCGACCAACTGAGCCTGCTTCAAGATGGACATGTGCTTCGAGAGATACAACCGTTTCAAAACGCATATCGTTGATGGGGTGGTAAAGCGGGCAAGAAATTCCGGCAAATTCTCTGCAGTTTTCCTCCCCGCAGACTTTGTATATTCCATATTTCTAACGTGAAGCGGCTCGGCATGCCGACGATATTTGAGATTCCGGATATGCGAATCTACGCCTGACGCGTCAAGGACAGAAGCCGCAGGATCAGCCGACAAAGTCAGCGACAGCACTAATGAGGGGTTGGGCATGATGTGTAAAGTTCGAACCAAGTTGTTTCTTCTCGGCATCGCCCTCTTGGCGTCCGGAACCGCCAACGCTAGCTACTGCGGCGCGATCCGCTTCGGTGCTCTTCAAGCGTGCAAGGCTTCGGGCAGCATCTGCGAATCCGCCACGGCGTGCTTGACGACCTGCAAGCAGAAGAAACGCGTCGTGCTGGTACCCGAACTGCATACCACGCAGAAGACGGTTTTCGAACGAGTTGTCGAATCCAAACAGGTCAGTGCCACCCGCTATGTGCCGCAGACGCACTATCGCGACGAGGTGTACTCGGTCACCAAACCGGTCTGGGAAACGCGAACTCAGCAAGTCCCGTACACCGCGCTGCGCCCCGTTTGGGAACGACGCGTCAAGCAAGTCCCTTATACGGTCATGAAGCCGGTCTGGGAGACGCATACCAAACAAGTGCCGTACACCGTCATGCGGCCCGTTTGGGAGACGCACACCAAACAGGTGCCGTACACGGTCATGAAGGCGGTCTGGGAGACGCAGTCCAAACAGGTGCCGTACACCGTCATGCGGCCCGTTTGGGAGACCCAAACCAAACAGGTGCCCTACACCGTCATGCGACATGTAT
>REEF01000670.1 GCA_007695205.1 Planctomycetaceae bacterium | reverse complement strand
GCCTCGATCGCCGAATCGATGTGCTCCGTGGTGTTCCACGCGCCCAGACTCAGACGTAGCGTGCCGCCTTGCTGTGCGGTTCCCAACGCGCGGTGCAGCAGCGGCGCGCATTGAAAACCGGCTCGTACCTGGACTCGGTACGCGGTGTCCAGCACGGTCGCCAACTCCTGCGGCGGCCATCCGTCCACGGTGATGCCCACGACGCCTACTCGGTCGTTTCGATCGCTGGGCCCATAGACGCGGATGCCTGAGATGCTCTGCAGGCCATCCCGTAACCGATCGGTCAGCGTCTGCTCGTGCTGACGCAACGCCTGGATGCCTCGCTGCCGTACGAATTCCAACCCAGCGCCCAGACCGACGATCGCCGGCACGTTATGATTCCCCGATTCGTAGCGATCGGGAAGACTGTCCGGCTGGACATCCGATTCGCTTTGCGTTCCCGTGCCGCCTTGGCGCACCGGCACCAGATGCTGCTGGGCGCGTGGTCCCACGTACAGAAATCCGCTTCCCAACGGTCCCATCAACGCCTTGTGGCCGGGCGCCGCCAGCAGATCCGCCTGCATGGCTCGAACATCCACCGGCACATGCCCCACGGATTGCGCGGCGTCGACCAACAGCAGCAGTTCGTGTTGCCGAGCGATCTGGCCAATCGCTTCGATGGGCTGCAACGCACCGGTCACATTCGAAGCATGGATCAGCGCAATCAACCGAGTGGTCGGGCGGATAGCGGCTCGGATCTCGTCGGGATCGATGATACCTCGTCCATCGCATCCGATCCGACTGACCTGCACATCCGCGTGTTGTTCCAGGTGCCGAAGCGGGCGCAACACCGAATTATGTTCCACCACGCTGGTCACCACATGATCGCCGGGCCGTAACAGACCATGGAGCGCCAGATTCAAGGAGTCCGTGCCGTTGCTGGTAAAGATCATTCGTTGCGGCGTTTCGGCATGGATGGTTTCCGCCAGCAGCCGACGGGTTCGATCGATCATGCGTTCGACCTCATTCGCCTCCTGATAAGCGCTTCGCCCGGCCGCCGCACCCAACTGACGCTGGTACCTATCGATAGCGGCGTAGACCGACTCCGGTTTGGGCCAACTGGTGGCTGCGTTGTCCAGGTAGACGCGTGGCCGATCCGACACGTTCAGCCTCCGATCTGATACATGGCCCGATGCGGCCGTAGGAATTCAGGTGAATCGATCCCATGCCCAGGCTTTTTGGCTTGAACACAAGCTCGTACCAATCCGGCCAGTTGTCGATCGCTGCCGGTACCTCGGATCACCGCGCGTGCATCCCATTCCTCCTGGGAAAAAATGCAGTTGCGGAACTGGCCTTCGGCCGTCAGTCGCAGCCGATTGCAATGGTCGCAGAAGGGATGCGTCACCGGTTCGATAAATCCGACTCGACCCGCACCGTCGCCGTACTGGTAGTCGACCGCTGGCTGGCTAGGATCCGTTCGTGGGACAGCGATCAGCGGCCCGAATTTCGATTCGATGCGACGACGGATCTCGCGGCCGGTCAGGACTTGTTCGTCCGACCAACTCGCGTCGGCATCCAACGGCATGAATTCGATGAATCTCAGTTCCAGGCGATGTTGACGAGCGAATTCTGCCAGCGGCAGAATCTGCTCCTCGGTCCACCCGCAAATGGCGACTGCGTTCAATCGAATCTTTTCGAAGCCCATTTGGCCAGCCACCGAGATACCCTGCAGGACGCGAGCCAGTCCGTTACGCCGACTGATCTGCTCGAACATCGATTCGTCCAACGCGTCCAGACTGATATTCAGCCGCCTCAGTCCGGCTCGACGTAACGCCCGGGCTTGGTCCGCCAGCAGCATCCCGTTGGTCGTCATGGCCAGATCCCGCACACCGGGGATCGCGGCCAGCCGAGCGATCAGCCGATCGACCTGGAGACGTACCAGCGGTTCGCCCCCCGTGATCCGCAGTTTGTTCACTCCCATCGGCACCAATACGCGGACGACTCGTTCGATCTCTTCGAAGGTCAACAGTTCAGCGCGCGGCTTGAAAACCACGTGGTCGTCCGGCATGCAGTAGAAGCAACGCAGATTACAGCGATCCGTGACGCTGATCCGCAGATGCGTGTGCACGCGGCCGTAACCGTCGATCAAAGCAGGGGCGTTCGTCATAGCGCGCATCTTGCCATGGGTTTTAACCAAGTCCGGCAGTTTCACCAGAAGACGGGTCCCAGCCGGGATGAACCCATTGGCTGGTCCCGTCTGCCCAGTTTTCCTTTTTCCAAATGGGGACGACTTGCTTCAACTGATCGATCAACCACTGGCCCGATTCGAAAGCCGTCTGACGATGCGGGCTGCTGACAGCGACCGCCACACTGACCTCGCCCACCCCCACATGACCGACACGATGTGTGATGGCACACCCCTCTAACGACCAGCGTTGCCGCGCCTGCTCTGCCAGTCCCGCCATCTTTTCACGGGCCATCTCGGCATAGCATTCGTAGTGCAACGATCCGGTTTCTCGACCATCGGTAAACTGACGCGTGGTCCCCAAGAATAAGACGACCGCGCCTGCGTGGTTCGAGGCGACCTGCCGCAGAACTTCACTAGAATCGATGGGTGCTTCGGTGATTTCGATCATGTCACTAAACTTTATAACTCGTGGCGTCATCGACGACAACCATCTTTGGGGCAGCTAATATCAGGCCGGTCCGGGGGTCTTGAGACGTTCACGTCGGTCCTTCATACTCCGGGACAGCGATAGTTTCCGGAAGATCTGTCGCGTTGAACTCTGTGGCAGTCTCGATTTTTTCACCAATGATTTTCCATGTTTGGTATTCTGAATCTGAACAAGCCACCCGATTGGACGTCACGCGATGTGGTCAACCGCGTCCAACGGCTGGTTGGTCGAGCGAAGGCCGGTCACGCGGGTACGTTGGACCCGCTGGCAACCGGTGTGTTGATCGTCTGTATCGGCCATGCGACACGATTGATCCAGTATGTACAACGCATGCCCAAGCGATACTGCGGCACGTTCTTGATGGGCATGAGCAGCGACACCGAGGATACTGCCGGCCGGGTCGTTCCGACGGGTGATGACGTGCGGCCGACGGTTGACCAGCTCCGGGCGGTGCTGCCTTCGTTTGTGGGGCAGATCCAGCAGGTTCCGCCAGCGTATTCCGCGTTGAAGGTTCAGGGAAAGCGAGCCTACGCGTTGGCTCGCGGTGGCCAGCCAGTCGATCTTCCAGCCCGCACGATCATGGTTCACCAGTTGCGGTTGCTCGATTACAACTACCCGCAGTTCACCTTGGAAATCGATTGTGGTTCGGGAACGTATGTGCGATCGCTGGGAAGGGATATTGCCAGGCGACTGGGCACCGAAGCCATCATGTCCAAGCTGGTTCGCACCGGGATCGGTCCTTTCCGACTGGACGAGGCCCTCGATCCGACCACGCTGACGCCAGAAAACCTTGCGTCGAAACTACTGTCACCGTTGATCGCTCTGACCGAGCTTCCCCGCATTACGATCGATCCGTCGCAGCAACGTCGTTTATCGCAAGGGATGGCCATCGACAACCGTTGGGATGTCGACGGCCCGGAATTGGCGGCGGTCGATGCCGATGGGCGTCTCCGATCCATCGTCGCGTTACATCCCCTACAACAACTGATTCCCATCAAGAATTTTCCATAGCGCCGTGACTTCGAACAGCACCCCCGGAATTCACCCCGAAAAACGACCGCTGGGCAAAGATGACCGATTGCAACCGATGCCATCCCATGGTGCAATAGAGGGTACCGGCGAATCGATGATGCCGTGAATCAGAGGACAAAACGATGGGCTGGTGGGCAAAAATCATGGGCGACGGAAAACGCAAGTCGGCCGATCGCGACGGCTTGTTGCGCAAAGCCAAATCACTGCAGAACGGTCCACCTGAATTTCACCGTTTCGTCGCCCAGCAGGAACTGCAACGCGGCGAAGACTTGCCACGCGGCGCTCGTCATCTGGCTCGGTTGCTGAGCGCTGCGACGGCCGATGCCGAGTCGCTACAACTGGCCGAGCAGTATTTTCAAGCGGCTTCGGATAATCCATTAGAGTTATTGCCGGAGTCCCAGGCCGAGGAAACTTGTTTCGAAGAAGAAGCCCTGCGTGCCTGGCTGCTTGCCCGTTGGGGACGACTGCCGGAGGCGGTCGAGCTGTTGGTTGCCTTGGTAAACGCCAAGCAGGATGCCAGCTATCTGGAAGCTTGGGTCCTGGATTGGTTGGAAATGCCTGGGGCGGCCGAGTCCTTGCCGGGGCCGACGATGTTGAAATTGATGTTGCTGGTCTCGCAGCAGTACCCCGAATGCAAATTCGTTACCGCCGATCAGCAGCGTCTTCTGGATCGCTACGTGAACGTGATGCGCCGCTGGAACGTCACCGAGGATCAAGCCGAGGTGGCGGAGATGACGCGGATTGGGTTGCTGCGTAAGGCAGGTCGTTTCCCAGAATCGCTCCGAACCGCCGAACAGTTCGTGCGGGACCACCCCGGTTGGCATGCTCACACGTCCGAAGCCCTGGTCCGCCGGGAGATGGGACAAGTGGATGCAGCGAAGGCCGCTTTCCAGCGGGCCATCGATTGCCGCCCCGACGATTTTGCCGCTCGCTTGGAAGCGGCGGACATGTTTTTCGACCGTGAACAATGGGACGAGGCCTGTCGTTGGTACCAACAGGTCCTGGAGGAACATCCCGATCACCCTTGGGCGCTGCCTTCCTGGTTGTACGGTCAGTGGCGGCAGACCAACGACCAGCAACATCTGGATCGCATCTGGAGAATGTTGAACGAAGACGCGACCAGCCGACGCGCTTACGAGTTGTACGAGCGATGCACTCCCTATCTGGGTTTTTTACCTGAGCCCGATGGGGTGACGGCCGAGTTTATCCGACAAATCCTGCCGCAGATGGAGGGTTCCGAACCTCTGGACAAAGAAGACGGAGGAACGAACACGGAATTTGTCCTGCCCCTGGACTATCTGGATCCTCCTAGCAGCCGTTTGGCCTTTCAGATGATGACCGAGACTTACCGACGGAAGGCTCGCTTGCTGGTCAATGTCCGCACGATCCCAAGGCCCGATCCCCGCAAACCATGCCGACCGGTCAAGTATCTGCTTTGGACCTATCACGAGACCGAACCAGCGCCTGCCGCGCCGGTGCCCTACCCGATCATCGTGCAACATGTTCGAGAACTTGCATCGCAGCCGTACGATTACCGAGCGAACTGGGCGTCGGCCAGCCGCATCGCCGCTCGGCTGGAAGCCACCGATGCGGCCAGCGTCCTGGCGGTGATGGTGCATCCGCCGCCGCTCCCAGCGGGCAAAAACGTCCTGGACTGGCTACCGCGCGTCCAAGTGGCGGCAGCCCTCCTGCTGGCGCAACTGGATGGCGATTGGAACACCTCGTTGCGCCGCGATGCGCTGCTGTCCGCCTTGTGGGGCGCCGCAGATTGGACGACCATCGCTGCGATCATCGGCTTGACTCAGCTTGCACGTCACGACCAGTCGACGGCGGCAGATATTCGAGAAGCGTTTGCCATTTTGGCCGAGCATCGGCCATGCGAAGGCACCTATTGTTACGAGCAGGCACTTTTCAGTAATTGGATCCTTCTCCCTGACATTCCAGATAAAGAACGGCGATCGCTGGAGAAGAAACTGAAAAGGCTGGAGAAGAGCAAGAAGTCCAAGAGCTGAACGGCGGATCGGCTCATGGCCGCCCCATCCGGTACCAGCGCCCGCTGCGTGGGCCTTTCCGGCCAGCAATTCCCGATGAAGGACGCTTCCCATGTTCTCGATAGATGAAGGTTGGTTGGGATTTATCGTAGTACATCGGTGGGTCCCGAGCGCCGAGCGGGACCCCGTGGGCTCGCAAATGCCCGCCAGAAATGCAGGTCCCGCTCGGCGCGCGGGACCTACTAAGTCCTGTGTCACCCATGCAAGGC
>REEF01000825.1 GCA_007695205.1 Planctomycetaceae bacterium | reverse complement strand
GCGACTGCTGAATCTCCACCCCCAAAAAATGCACATTTCGTTTACTCGCCAGAATGACCCCAAAGCTGGGCACCCCTTGGCGATCCCCAAAATAACCAGAAAAGCGTTGTCGTTTCACGACGGATCCGATTCATTGGCCGTTGGCGTGGCGAAAGCCTGTTCCTTTTCCCTGCGGCCTCGGGAGCCGAAGTCTCACGGTTTATCGGTATTCCTTGGCTTCACACGCGTGACGAAGACGATAAGTGACGAGTGGTATTATCGACGGATTCGATCGTCTGACCGAGTCGATCTGATCCGGGAACTCGCTTATCTGCGCAAGGAGGCTATACCCATGACTCGGGTTTCTATCTGCTTATCCATCGTGATGTCGCTGGCGGCTTGGAGCGCGTGGTCGCAGTACCCAGCACCGACATCACTCTCACAGCCGGTCGCTACCCCGTCCACTGATCCCGTTCCAACGGCGGAACCACTGCCGCCTGGCGGACAAGCGCAGGTTACGCCGCAGTGGACCTACGAACGGCAGATGCAGAACCAACAAGGCACGGTCACCAACACGCATCGGTACTTGGACGCCCCTGAAGAAGGACGCTACGTTCGCGAGCACGTCGTGACGAATCCGCGTGGTGAAATAACACAGACGTGGGAACGGGTGAACACGGATCCTTACAACGACACTCGCGAACACACGATCACGCTACCAGACGGCCGGACGATCCACCATTCGCACGTTCGTACGTGGGACGGGACGGATGGCACGATGGAGCGGTCGTTTACCGGGCCGAACGGTCAGGAACGTTGGTGGCAGAAGCTGAACCCCTTCGGCAATCGCGGCAACGCGTCTGCCGGATCGGCAGCGGCGTCCGGGCCGGGGCGCGGCTTTACGATCGGCACACCCAACAGCAACTCAGGCAGACCTTCCACCGTCCGCTCTGGCGAGCACCCGTCGGTCCAAGGGAGCCAGAACACGCACCGACCGTCTTGGGCCGGTGGTGCGCCTCGGTCCATGTCTCCCCAAGGACCACCGGCGCATGCGAACGGACCCACGACAGCATCGCGACCGAATCCAGGACGTGCTCCGAATCGCTAGGGAGCGAGCCATTGCGCAAGGCGAAGCAAGGAACGTTTGTGGCGGCAGTGGCCGCGGTGATCTGGTTGGTCACCGTCCGCTGCCCGCCAGCCATGGCGCAGGATGCGTTCGGTTTCCGACCCGCCTTGGCTGGCGACTTCGCCTATCAACCGCTGGTCCCGCCCGGCGACACGTTCACCGGCGAAGCGTTCACCGGCGAAGCGTTCACCGGCGAAGCGTTCACCGACGAAGCGTTCACCGACGACGCGTTCACCGGCGATACCACATGGGACTCGCCGTGTGCTGAGACAACCGATCTGACCTGGACGCAAAGGATCGCTCGGTTGGCGCGGGGACGTACGCAGTTGGAGGGCGGATACTCGTACCTGCGCGGCTCAGTGGATGGTAGCGACTGGACGCAGCATGCCCTCCCTGACATGCTGCTGCGTTTCGGCTTGACGGACCGCTTGGAGCTAAGGCTGGGATGGCCAGGATACGTCAGCAGCGACAGCGACGATCCGGCGATCGGCAGCGGGTTGACCGGCACCTTGGACCCCAACGTCGGCTTGCTCTACGACCTGTGGGGGCAACGGGGTTGGATGCCCCAGGCAGCCGTTCTGGCAGCCATCCCGGTTCCGTTGGAAGGAAACCCATTCGCCCTGAACAGCCTCCAGCCACTGACTCAGTTGATGTACTCGTGGGAGACCAGTGACCGGACGGCAGTCACGGGGCGATCGGGCTTCGCGATCTTCGAGACATGTTGGCGAACCATGGATCTTGGAACGACACCAGCCAGCACATGGCCGGTGGCGGCCTGTCGTTCCTTCTGACGAAGCGGCTGACCATCAGTTGGCGATCTGCCGTTGGTCTCAACTCGGCGGCCCCGGACTTCCTGAACGACGTCCGGTTCGCCTATCGGTTCTGAGATCACGGCGGGCGCGAATGGCACACAGCCTGCCCGGGCTGGCGGCAAGCGTCCCGACATCGCAATTGCCAGGCATCCAACAACAGGGCCGATTACTCCTGGACACCGAAGGCCGCTTTGAAGGCATCCGCGATTTCCGGGTGCACATCGGGGTTGATGCCCTCCGCGTCGAAGGGCCAGCCCAGTACCTGCAGATCGTGTTTCAGTTGGACGGTCTCCTGCTGGGGCGTCACGCGCGGCGGGACCGAGCGGGTCAGCGGGGTCAGCCAGGCGTTCAGCGTATGGCCGCCGTCGACCATCAGATCCAGTCCGGTCACGTAGTCCGAGGCCGCCGAGGCCAGGAAGATCACTGCCCCGTGCAGATCCTCCGGCCGCTGGACATGCCCCAGCGGTGTCAGTTGGCGAATCCGCTGGCGCACAACCAGGGGTGTCGAGGCGTGCATCGGCGTGAGCACGTAGCTGGGGCTGATGCAGTTCACATTGATGTTGTACCGGCCCCATTCCGCAGCCAGCGTCTTCGTCATGTGGACCACGCCCGCCTTCGAAGCATCGTAAGACGCGTTGCAATTGGCGATCGTGGCCGACATCGAAGCGATATTGATGATCTTGCCCTCGGTCGGCGTCTGGCGGATCATCTGCTGGGCCTCGGCCTGGGCGCAGAGGAAGGTGCCGGTCAGGTTCACGGCCACGACCTTGTCCCAAGCCGCCTGATCGATTTCCTCATCGGCACCCAGAATTGCGATGCCCGCGTTATTGACGGCGATATCCAGCCGTCCGAATCTCGCGACCACCTGTTCCACCATGGCCTGAACCTGGGACTTATCCGTCACGTCGCAGGCCACGAACAGCGACGAGCCCCCTTGGGAGCGGATTTCTTCGGCCGTCTTGGTTCCGGCTTCCGCATCTCGGTCCACGACGGCCACGTCCGCCCCGGCGCGAGCCAGGGCCAACGCGCAGCCGCGGCCGATGCCCACCGCCCCGCCGGTAACCAGCGCCTTACGTCCCTTCAAATCGAACAATGAAAGATCCGACATGCCTATCCACCCTCCTTTAGAGCGCCGCGTTCGGGTTGGAAAAACGCAGCCCGTCCATATCGTGGAACGTCCCGTACTCGGTCACCAGCGCCCCCTCCGGTCCGCCTACCATGAAATGCCAAGCCTTCAGCCGGTTCAGATGCCCGATCTCGTCGATCCCCAACGGTTGGCAGTGGCGCGAATGGACTAACTCGCGCTGGCTGGGCGGGATCTTGTCCAGGAATTCGGGGGTCGGGTCGCCTTCTCCGAACGTGTAGATCATCCCGCGCCGCGGCTGCCAGGATTCCATCTTGGGAGGCCCCTTGTCCGTCGCCACATGCTGGTGCTCGGCGATCATCTGGCCGGGCAGCAGGTAAATCTCATGGCCGAAATACCCGAAATCCTGCCGGTTCAGCCAGAAGATCCCAGCCATCCCCACGCGGGCGAAGTCGCCCAATTGGAAATCCAGGATCCACATGTCCCGCCGGATCGTCTCGGACACCGGATACCCGAAGCGTTCGAACATGTCGAAGTAGGCCTTCCGCGCCCGATCGACCAGGAAGTTCCCATCGGCATCGTAGAAATCGGCACTTTGGTAGGTCGGGACGCCTTTTGGGGCCGTATCGGCAGCCCATCCGGATGAAGCCCTGCAAGTCGCCAACCCCGTCCCTGCCGCCGCGGCCAGCAGAGAACGCCGGGAAAAAGAGGGGAGGTGTTGCATCCGAGTTTACTCCTGCAAAAGGTGGAAGGGCGATCGTTTCTGTACGAGGTATAAACCGACAGACGCACGAAATCAAGGGCGGCCCCCCATCCCGTCACCGAGCTGGTTACGGTGTTCACCAAGGAAGCGGCTGTCGCCCGGTTTGTCCTGATCGTTATCAACCATGACGACAGCCGCCCGAGTTTCGCAGGCGGACCGGCAGTCCGTTCTCCACTGACCGGACAGTTCCGCTGAGCGACGGCGGCAGCGCGATCCGCTTCGGAAAGATCCGAAAGGTCCAACGGTGGCGGCCCCTCCCCCACACCCCACTACAGCGAATGTGAGAAGCACAATGGCGCTGACACAGACTGTCCAACCCAAACTCAGGCGGGATCCGGGGTGTCTCGATTCTCCAGTCGCAGCAGGCTGTTTTCTGCGAGCCATTTGATCTGGGCGGGGTCCAGCGAGCTGTTCCAAATCGCCAGTTCGTCGATCTCTCCTGGGAAGAAGCGGCCGGGCTCTGTCCAAGCGCCGACCAACAGCGGTGCCGTGGCGAGGAACAGTTCGGGCACAGGATCGTCGTCCAGGATCTCCAGCCCGGCGCCGTCGCGCAGTTCGACGCCGTCGACAAAGACTCGCAGCTTTCCATCCTGCTCGGAATCGTCGCCAGGCTGATAGGTAAACGCCACGTGGCGCCAGTTGCCGTCGAAAACGGGGAAGGTCGAGACATAATTCTTTCGCCGAGCGAAGCTGCCGGTGGGGGTCAGCAGCACGTTCAACGACCGCGTGCCCTGGTGTTGGACCAGCGCCCACGTCCGCTGGTTGGCCCGCGTCTGCCAGCGGCTGACCAGATAGCGGGTCGAACTCGGTCGGGCGCTGCCGCGCACCCACGCGGCCACGGTCAGCGAGCGGGCTTCGACGACCGCCGTCGGATGCCCCAAATCGGCGTAAGTGGTGGAACCGTCCAGCACGAGGGCTTGATTCCCGGAGTCTGTAAAGTGGGGTTCGTCGGACCACTGACCTGCATGCACCTGGCCGGGAAGCGGCTCGCCGGCCAGGCCCTGCGGCCCGCAATCGACCTGGAATCGCCAGGTCAATACGGGTGCCATCGGCTGCCGGGCAACCAGATCCGGATCGGGCTCTGGGGGCCCCGGAGGCGGCGGCGCCTGGCCCGAGACCACATCATAAAAGCCCAACGCCAACGCTTTGCCCGCTCGCAAAATGCCTCGCTTGTCCAATTGGCAACCCGGCTCGAAGGTAAACGAATAGGGGACGTTCAGCCCTTCGGGCGTCATGGCCCAGCTCCGCAACATCGTCGGCGCGCCCGACGACGTCCGTCGCAACACCTCGGGATACGGAGCCTGTCGTGCCTCGAGCGCCCGCGCGTAAGGCGAATCATGCCCTTCGGCCGTCGTCCGATAGTCGCCCGGGTTGTGCGGGTACCCGCCATGAAAATCCCACAGATAATCCGCTTGGCCCCCCGTGTCCGCGCGCATGGCTGAAGTGACCAGCCGGATCGTCGAAAACCGGTCGCCCGTCGTCCAGACTCGATTGTGGTCCGCTTGGCCCGCAGCATGCAGTTCGGGGTTTCCCCGGGTCCGCACCCAACGATCGGGCGACACCGTGGGGCGGCGTACCTGCAGGTAACGGCCATCCGGATTGACCATCGGATAGACGTAGAACACGGCCTTGCGCCGCAGCGTTGCGGCCCGCGGGTCGTCGCTGACCAGGAACGAAATCATCCCGTGCAGGGCCCAGTCCCCATGCATTTCGACCGGATGATTGCCGGCCACCAGCACGACGCGGAGCTTTCGGGTTTCGCCCGTGTCCGTCTGGAAAACGTCTGGAGTGTCCCAGTCGGTGATCACGTACCCGAACACTTTTTGGGGCGGGACGGCCGGATCGCCCATCTGCCACCCATCCAGCGGCTTGTCTTCCGGCCAGCCCTGCGACCGGCCCAGCACCAGATGCGAATCCGCCAGCGCCGAGGGTTGGACCCAGGGCAGATCACGCAAGCGGCGAACGTGCTGGGCAACCATCTCCACCGTATATCGCGGAATCGACTCGACTCGCGTCCGCTTTGTCTGCAGCAACCACTCATACTGCAACGGCGCAACCCACGGCTCCTCGGCCGCCCAGTCGTATTGGCTCAGGCACACAACCCCGCGCGCCAGGACGCCGTCTTCTGTCCAGTAGTCGTTTTCGCCCAGTTCCAGCCCGAGTGACTCGACAGCCTGCCGGGCCGTTTCATCGGGC